>CAJBHN010000878.1 GCA_903952805.1 uncultured Myxococcales bacterium
CTCGATGCGGGCAGGCCCACGACGACCGGCTTCGGCAGCGCCATCGTCATCTTTCCGGTTTTTGGTCGGAACGGGCGCTGTCGGCGTGGAAGGTGGCGCAGGCGACACCACCGGGCTCTTCTTGCGCTTGGGCGCAGCATCAGCCGGGGTCGCCCAGGCGAGCCCACAGACGGCCAACAGCGTCAGGGAAATCATTGGGAGTCGCGCGATCGTCATCGGGGGGATTCTTCTGCACCTTGCGTTGAAAGCACAAGCTCACCCGCTCGGGGCAACACCTGCGGCCCCCGAACGATGCGGCCGCCGGCGCCGACAGCCAAGATTTCGCGCGACGGTTCGACGTCAGCTCCCTCGGGCGTGTCGGGCGGCAGCGGCAACTGAGCCCCGTCGATGGCGCGCAGCTCGACGGCCTCACCCACCGGCGTGATGGTCCACGCTCCACCCACCCGGTGGAAGAGTTCGGCGGTCAAGCCGACCGCAAAGACGTCGTCGTCATTGCGGGCCCATACCCCTTGCATGAAGGCCGGGACGGGAACCACAAATTCGGTATCGTTCCACGCGCCGTCCCGCCTGCGGAGCAAGACGCCATCGGTGGCGGCCGCCCAGACGCCTCCTTCGGTCGATATCGCCGCCAGGGGACGGTTGGTCTGGGAGTCCTCGCTCAGGAAGCGAATCCCGTTGTAGCGATACACGGTGCCACGCGGACCAACGGCAAACACCTCATCCTCAGCGCGACCCATCACGGATTTCAGCGGCTCGCTGATCGGAAAGGCAATCGGTGCCCCGTCGGCGTCAGTGGCCCCGGTTTCGATGAGCACCTCGTCGACCAACGACACCAGCAACGACCCATCCCAGCGCAAAACCCGGCCATGGTCGCCGACGACGAACGCATCAAGTGCGCTGCGCACCCACACGCCAAACAGGTGCTCGGACACACCGCTGGGCAGCAGCTCCCACCCGCCGCCAGCGCCCGTGCGACGCAACACAGTGCCGTTGGCGCCGCAGGCAAGCACGTGTTCGAAGCCGTCGTCGTCGACAAACCCGGAAATGCCTTCCAGATCGACGGTGACGTCCGAGGGCTCTGGGAGCCAGGTTCGCCCGTCGAAATGCAGGATCGTGCCATCGGTGCCAACCGCGAAGGCGCTGGTGATGCCGTCGACACCGAAGGTCACGACCTCCACATCCAGCAACGCGCGCACCGGCACTGGCGTCGACACAACAAAGCCTGGCACCGGCTCAGCGCCGACGGGTTCCGGGGCCTCCAGCGCCTGGCAGCCGGCAAGATTTCGCACGCACCACAGCGCCACCAGCACCTTGTCGCAGTGCACCTGGAACCAGCGACGTTGCGATCTGCTCATGGCGGTGATCATACACGCTATGCTGGCAGCCATCATGTGCAGGCTCACCTCCTCCCCCCGTGGCTGGTCGCGGTTGCTCGTCGCCGCCGCCCTGCTCGCGGTCGCCTGCACCGATGTTTCGCTCTACGACCCCGTCGAGGTGCCCGACCAGGCGGACAAGGTGGCCTTCACCGGCTCGGTCTGCACCGACAACCCCGCCGAACGCTCGTTCCCCCTCCGCGTCGTCTTCGTCGTCGACAGCAGCGCTCAACCGATCAGCGGCGTCGACAACGCGGGCAACGCGACGTTGCAGGGCCGACGCGTGGATTCCTTGCGCGACGTCGTGGCGTCGTTGCGATCTCGCGACACCAGCTTTGCGCTGGTGCGCTTTGGCGGCGATTCCCTGCTGCAGCCTGAAGGCGGTTTCACCAACAACGCCGCTGAAATGGCCGAGGCCGCAGGCTCGTTGACCGTCGCTGTCCCCTGCACCGCCGACGGCTGTCGACGGACGGGCCAAGCACTCTCCATCGCGAGTTCTCTCGTGACCGGCGATCTGCTCTCCACCCCCCGTGGTCCACGCTCGCGGACCAAATACGTCGTCGTCCTGGTCCAAAACGGACCGGCTGACGATCTCGTCCTCGACGACGCCACCACGAACAGCTGCGATGTCGGCTGTGTGCTGCAAGATCGAGTCGCGCAATTGCGGCAGCAGGTGCTGGAGGGCGGCGGCGCTGACCTGCAACTGCATACGGTCGATCTGGGCTCGCTGGCCGACGACGACGTCGTTCGCGCCGCCACCAGGGGTGAACTGCAGCGGCTGAGCTTTGCCGGTGCGGGCGAATACCGGCCGGTCTGTGACCGGAACGAGTCGGGCACCGTCGTGGTCCCCGGCTGCGGTCCGCAGAACTTCTCGCTGACCGCCCTCGACATCAACAGCGCTCGTAACGTGTTTTTGAAGAAGAGCTTCGTCGTCGCCAACCTCAACGCGCGCAGCCTGCCCGACGGCACCGCGGTCCCCGACAGTGACGCCGACGGCCTGAGCGATAACGAGGAGGCAGAGTACGGAACCGACCCCTCCCGGCGCGATACCGACGGCGACGGCATTGGCGACAAGGTTGAACTCATGTTGCAGACCACGGGCGTTGATCCGCTGCTCCCCGATGATCCCGTGACCTGTGCTTTTCTGGACGAAGCAATCCGGTTCACCGTCGACAGCGACGGCGATGGCCTCCTTGACTGCGAAGAGGCGCTGCTGCGTTTGGACCCCACGCTTTTTGACACCGACGGTGACGGCCTGCCTGATCCCCTTGAGGTCTTTGGCGGTACCAATTTTCTCGACGACGACGGCCTCGAAGACGCCGACTTCGACGGCGCCCCCAACCTTGACGAACTCCGCGCGCATACCAATCCGCGAGCGGCCGACAGCAAGACGCGTAGCCAACTGTCGTACCTGTACCGCGAAGTCGATTTGGGGATCCGCACGCTGCTCTTCACGTCGCAACCGCGCAACATCACAGGGGTCGTTGTCGACGAGACCAGCGCTTTTTCCACGCTTGGCAACGGCGCTTTGTCCTTCATCAGGGATCGAGGCCGGACGTTGCTGGCCTGGCGCGATGCCGGTGAACCCGACTTCGGCCCGGCGGTCCGCGTCGACGAAGGGGGACGCTTTGTCCTGTCAGCGGCCTGCGTCGGCGTCACGCCTTGTGAGCGACATCTCAGCGTCAACGTGACGTCGCAACTCTTGCCTCCTGCCAATCGCGACGAACTGCTGCGGGTCGCCGCTGCCGAGCGGCAGTGCACGGACTTCCGGGTCAGAAACGTCACGCTGGTCGAGACCATCGCGGCCGACGGCCACGCTGCTGGCCGCAACGACGTTCGCGTCTTTTTCGGTCAGGTTCCGGGCGCTTCACCGGGGGCTTTCCCGATTTTTCGGGTGGCGCAGTTTCCCTTCACGTTTCTCTCCCCCGACTTCAAGGACCCGGCAGTGGCCGACCAGTTCGTCGACGACTTCCGCTTTGTCCTCTTTGAGTAGGTCATATGCTGCTGCGTTTCGGTGTTCCTTTGTCGGGCCTGGTGGTCGTCGCCACAGCCTGCTCATTTGGTTCGGAAGGCACGTTCATTGGTCCGCGAGCGCTGGATACGTGTGATCTCGAGATCCCGATCTGCAACACCACGGCAGGCTGCAAGCTCGTCGAAGAAGACCGGTACATCGAAGGCCAATTCCCGGGTCAGCGCTCGATGATCGTTCCCACCGCAGGCGAGGCCACCATTCGCGTGGAAATCTTCTGGCGCAGCCAGCTTGGACCCGGCGCCGACACCGAAATCATCTGGCATGAACCCGCCTGCGTCGATGCGTTTCGCTTCGAAAGCCAGGGCGCCAACGTCTTTGACGACTCCAACGCGCAAGGGATCTTCATCAAGGATCGAAAAGTCTTTCGCGAGGGCGAGCACCTCGTGGAGATACGCTCCGACGCGACCGGGGAATTTCTCTTGCGCACCAGCGTGCTGACCAACTCGGAAATCGAGGCCGAAAAGACCGCCGGCCTGTTCTGAGCCTCAACGCGAGCGTGGCTGGGGCGCTTCGACGTCGCTGCCCAGGTCGAGTTTCAGCAGTTGGGCCGGGTCCAGGTAAAGCCCGTCGAGGCGGACACAGAAATGCAGGTGGGGACCTGTGACCTGGCCTGACGCGCCGACAGCCCCCAGTCCCTGCCCCTGCTCGACGACTTGCCCGTCGACGACGTCAATACGCGACATGTGAAAATACATGGTGATGAAGCCCTGACCGTGATCAACGACGACGGTGCCACCGGAATAGAATCGTTCCATGGCCAGCACGACTCGACCCCGGTTGGCCGCAACGATGGGGGCGCCGACGTCGCCGTCGAGGTCGAGACCCAGGTGGCGGGACTTTCGCTTCTTGTTGTAGGTGCGCAGGGTGCCAAAGCGTGAAGTCATCGCGCCCGCCGTGGGGGAGATGAAACTGCCGCGCCACCATCGCTCGGCCGACGTCGTCGACAGCGCCGCCGTCAGCGACGCCGACTCCTGCTCCGCCCGCAGTCGCTGGGCCCTTGAGGGGCTGGTGAATTTCGTACTGACGGTGATGGTGCGGCGATCGTAGGCGCCTTCGCCGATGGACACGGGTTTCTGCCAGCGCACAAAGCTGCCGTCGGCCAACGTGGCGTCGATGGTCAAGACCTGGGGACCAGGCTTGCTTTCGATACCGATGGGAAGCAGCGCCTTGAACCGGCGGCGATCAGCCGTCGTCACCAAGGTCACCCCGAGATGCGCACCGAGGGTTGCCGCGACCTGGTTGAATGGGGCCACCGTGGCAGCGACGGCAATATCGACCACCAACAGGCGCCCCGTTCGGGCGCTGTCTCCCTGCCACTGCACATCCAGCATCGGCGACAACGGCGACGTCGACGACAACGGCGACGTCGGCGCTGGTGGCAACGACGTCGTCGGCGTCGGCGTCGGCGGCGACGACAACACGCACCACGCCATCAACGGCCACAGCATCACGTCCCCCTGCCCGCTCCGCTCAGCCCCAGCATCCCCCTGAGCCGGCGCTCGCCGAGTCCCGCCACATGATCGAAGCGATCGACGTAGTCGGCGGGGTCGAGAAAGCGACGTTCGACCGTGGCTTCCCTGGGCAGACCGAAGTCACGCAACCGCGACGCAGCAAAGCGCAGCGACGCCAACAAGAGTTCTCCGTGCAGACCGCGACGTTCGCTGGGTTCCAAACGACGCTCGTGTTGGTAGCCGTCGACGAGGGCGGCAGCGACGTCCTCGCGCAGGACCATGGCCTCGCCGTCGCGGCGAAAGCACCAGGCACAGATGGTGATGGCGAGGTCGAGGGCCAGGTGATCGCGGCCTGCCATCTCCCAATCAAACACCGCACGCAGGGTGGTCCCGGCGACGTCCCAGCGCGTGTTGTCGACGAAGAGGTCGCCGTGAATCAGCCCCCGGGGGAGCGGTCGACGACGACGGAGTACCGATTGCAGCCGACGCTGGAGGAGCAGCGCCGTGGTGCTCGTCGTCGGGTGCGCCACCAACGCCGGCAACCACCCCTGCACAACACGATGGCCGTAGGGGTTGGGTCCGCCCGGAAAACGCCTCAACAATCGATGCAGGCGCCCCAAAAAGGCACCGATCTGGACGGTGTGGCTGGCGTCGACCTCGAAGACGCCGAGTTCTCGACCAGGCAGGCGCGGAAAGATGCAGGCCCAGCGACGGTCCCCGCCGGGGATGTCGACGGCAAAGAAGGCGCTGCCAGCGACGGACACAGCCATCTTGGGTGTCACCACGCCGAGCTGCGCGTGCAGCGCACCGAGCGTGTGCAGGAGGTCCCGTTCTCGGATCAGCCGCTCGAAGGGCTTGCCCTCATTGACCCTCAAGAACCACACGGAGTCGTCCGACAGGCGGACTCGATAGGTGGTGTTGATGGATCCCTGAGCGATGCCTTCAAGTTCGACGACGCCATGCCCGGGAGGAGGTCCGTTGAGTTCGGGATAGACCGACACCATCGCCTGTACGAACGTCGGGCTGAGAATTGTATAGACGGCCACGACGTCAGTGTGGCCCAGACCGGCCGCCGTCACCAGAACAGGCGCTTTCTGGCACCGCTGTTGACTGCCCGCTACTCTTTGGCGGTGGCGCGCATCAGGCTCGGCGATTTGTTGATCATGGCGGGGCTGATCGACCAGCTCCAGCTCCAGTCGGCGCTGGCCCTGCAAAAGCAGTGGGGAGGAAAGCTGGGGGACGTGCTGGTCAACAACGGCTTCCTCGACGAGATGATGTTGTGGCGCGGTCTGAGCAAGCAGTTGGGCGTGCCTCTGGTCTGCCTGCCCGACGAGCACCTGGCACCAGGCATCGAGAAGCTGCTGCCGCTGATCGTCTGTGAAAAGCACAGTATTTTTCCCCTCGTGCGGGAGGAAAAAACCCTGACCCTGGCCACGTCGGACCCCAACAACATTGGCGGCCTCGACGAGGTCGCGTTTCGCGTCGGCGCCCGGCTGCGCATTGTGCTGGCCCCCGACCGCGAGATTGAGTGGGCCATCCGCCGCTATCACCGCGGCAACCAAGCCCCCTGCCCGCCGCCCCGAACCAAACGCATTGCCGACGCCGCTCCGGCCGCACAGGCGCCCGACCAAGCCTTACCCGTGCCGGAACTCGTGGCTGCACCACCCGCGACCTCGTTTGGACACCCCAGCCAAACCTCAGCGGCCGAACTGGCGGCGGTGGCGGCCATGGCCCTGCAAACCTCGCAGCGCGCAGCAGAAGCGACTGGATCGCCTGCCTGGTGGACGCAAACGACGGTATCTGAGGCCGAGGTCGCCGTCAGAGAGACCGCCCACCTGCTGCGCTTTCTCATGGAGACCTGCGTGCAGCGCGGGATCTTCACGCGCGAGCAATACCTGGCGAAGCTCAAGTCCCTCTGACATCGAGCCCGGCGCCTTGCGGGGCCTGGGGGGCATCCCTAGGGTGTAATGGTGGAGTTTGCCGCCGTCACCAAGCGCCTCAAGGACCACGGCATCCAGCCATCGGCCCAGCGCGTCGCCGTCGCCGCCTGGGTGCTTCAGACCAGCGACCACCCGTCCGCAGATCAGGTCTTCGCCGCGGTTCGCCCCTCCCAGGCCATGTTGTCGAGGGCGACGGTGTACAACACGCTGCACCTGCTGGTCGAAAAGGGCCTGCTCCGCCAGTTGACCATCGCTGGTGGTCGCGTGGTCTTTGACCCCAAGCTTGAACCACATCACCACTTCGTTGACGACGACAGCGGCGAAGTGTCGGACTTGCCGCTGGAGACGTTCCGGCTGACCCCCGAGATGCCCGTGACGGGTATCGACATTCGCGAGGTCGAGGTCGTGGTCCGCGGTCGTCGTCAGCGCTGAACTGACAGGTGAATCGACCGCAGCCAAACAGAAAGGCGGCCCGTGGGCCGCCTTGCTGTTTGCTCGCCGGGGCGAGCACACGAAGCTGATGCTTCTTCGGCTTGCGCCGAAGAAAGTCACTTGACGGTGACTTTGGCGCCTTCGGCTTCGAGCTTCTTCTGCATCGCTTCGGCATCGGCCTTGGAGACGCCTTCTTTGACGGCCTTGGGGGCGCCGTCGACGAGGTCCTTGGCTTCCTTGAGGCCCAGGCCGGTGATCTCGCGGACCACCTTGATGACCTGGATCTTCTTGTCGCCAGCGGCGGTGAGCTCGACCGTGAATTCGGTCTGCTCAGCGGCAGCGGCGGCGGGGCCCGCGGCGGGCATCGCCATCATCATGCCGCCACCGGAGGAGGCCTTGACGCCCCAGGACTCTTCGAGGTCCTTCACGAGGGCAGCGGCTTCCATCAGGGTCAGAGCGGAGAGCTGGGTCTTGAGTGCAGCGAGGTCGGCCATGTGTAACTCCAATGTGGTCGCCTGCCTTGGCAGGTCGAACAGGTGAACTGAGGGATAATCTGTCTGAAAGTCCTGATGTTTCTTCGGCTGACGCCGAAGAAACAAACCAGCGGAAGACGGCTCAGGCCGCCTTCTTCTCGTCTTCGTCGTGCTTGGCTTGCAGCACACCAGCAAGCTGCTGGGCCGGGGCCTGGATTTGCGCGAGCAGCTTGGAAGCCACTGCGTTCATCGTGCCCAGGAGCTGCGCGCGGAGCTCGTCCTTCGACGGCATCGAGGCAAGCGCCTTGACACCTTCGGCATCGAGCCGGACTCCACCTTGGAAGCCGGACTTGATGAGGAACTTCTCCACATCCTTCTTGAACGCCGTAACCGCCTTGGCCGGAGCCACGGGGTCAGACTTGTGCCAGGCAATGGCCGTGACTTCGCGGAAGTCATCGGCGATCACCGAAAGCGCAGTGCCTTCAGTGGCGCGCTTCGCAACGGTGTTCTTCACAACGCGGTAGTTCACACCAGCGTCATTCAGTTTCCGGCGAAGGCTGTCCACCTGGGCAGCGTTCAGGCCTTGCACGCTCGTGAGGATCACGCTGGCGACGTCTGAAAATTCATTCTTCAGGAAGGCGAGTTGCTCTTCCTTGGTCGCGCGATCGGTCATTCGAGCCTCCATTCAATAAAGCTGCATCGCGGCTTCGTCGACGACGAAGACCACCGCGTTGACAGCATTGAGGCGAGTCGGTCGCGGGCCACCACCGACATCACGTCGGGAGAAGAGCCCTCAAGCCACCTCGTCTCGGCCGGCCCAGTCACTTCCGTGACCGATTTACCTCCGTCGTCTCGACGACGACGGCCACCGACTGTCTTCGACGGGTTGGAGCCAATCCGGAGATCGGTCCTTCCATCAGGCCCCCCTCTAGAAGACGGGCCTCAATCAGGCAAGCGCCTTCCTCAAGACCCGCGATGCCAGGAATGCGGGCGGCAGAGCCACCGCCACACCGAGCAGGGCGCCCACCACGCTGCCGACGCCGACCACGGGACAAGCCACCGTGGCGACGACGCCGGCGGCGACGGCGGCGGCAACAAAGTCAGAACGGCCATGGGCCAGGCCGGCGAAGGCGACACCGCCCACGGAACCCACCAGCGCCGAACCCGCGGCGCAGCCGATGCCGCAGAGCGAGAAGCACAAGCCACCGACGCAGCTGCAGGCGTCGCCAATGACGCTACCGACGACGACAGGGACGGCTGCGACGGCGGCGCCGCACCAGGCCCCAAGCAAGCCTCCGCGGGAGCGCCAGCCGGCCACAACGGCAATCAGTGCCACTACCAGGCCCATGAGGAGGGTCCTGCCCGTAGCACCTCCCGCCACCAGGGCTGGAAGGGCCACAGCGCCTGCTACCGCGCCTCGCGGCAAGGACCAGAGCCAACGCCCCCGCTCATAGGCCGCGCTGACAAGGGGCCCGAACCTGGCCAAGGAGTCGTCAGACATGGTCGTCTCCGTTCACGTTCACAGGCAGTTCAGCGGACGCCGGTTTCGCGCCAAAGACCAGCGCCTTGAGCCGTTCAATGGCCCGCTGGCGCCGCTTGCGGGAGGCCGGGTCACCGGCGGCGTCGCCGTCGAGACAGGCCCTGAGGGTGGCCTGGTCGCGGGCATCCAGTTGCACGAGGGCCCCCACCACCCTTGCGACGTCCTCGCCGCGGTCCAGGGCGACGTCAACGTCGAACCCAGCAGCAGCCGTGGTCGCCACAACATCGTCGGCGCCACTTTCACGGCGACGGGAGCGTTGGCGGCGGATGGTGCGGCATTCCCAGGTCACCAGCGCGACGGCCCAGCCAAGGCCCGAGCGGCTGGCGTCGAAGGCGCTGACGCCGGCGAAGAGTTTGACGAGGCCTTGTTGGGCAGCGTCGTTGGCGTCGGCCTCGTTTCCCAGGGCGGCCCGCGCCAGGCCAACACAAACGGGCCACAGCGCCGCGAAGACAGGCTCCGCCGCGCGGCGGTCACCGTCTCTGAGGGCGAGCAGGTGCTCGTGCAGGCTGCGCTTGGCGTCGGCGTCCATGGATGGGTCCGCCTGCCACCGGGGGGGGTGGCAAGCGGCGACAACTCACTCGCAGGCGCAGGCGTTGCCACAGGCGCAGGCGTCACCACAGGCGCAGGCGGCGCTGACGGCGTGGACGCCCGCGGCGAGGGCTGGAATCGCGACGAACAGGGACAGGAGGATGCTCTTGAACTTCACAGGTTTCTCCGAGGCTTTTCGTGTCAGAGCGACACCCCCATCATGGGCCGGGGACGCGGGGACGTGACCGTCGTGCCCCACCAATCTGGATCAGAGCAGCACCCACACTGAACAGGTGGACTGTATCCATGCGCGACGACGGAGTTGCTGCCGTGCAACACGCCAGCTAGGTCCCTTGCATGTTGTCGATTTTTGTCGCCCTGGCCGCTGGTCTTGTTGTTGGCGTGTTGGTCAGTCTGATCTTCTCGACGTGGTGGGCTGGCGTGCTGCCATTCATCGCCGTCGCCGTCGGCGCCTACATTTATACCGTGATGCGCATCAACAAAGCCGTGAACGGCGCGATGCCCGGGGTGATGGCCGCCGCCCAGAAGCGAGACCTCGACGGCGCGGTGGCCGTGCTGAAGTCGGTCAAGGAGCGCTTCGCCAAATGGGCACCATTTCTGGGCAGCCAAATCGACGGCCAGATCGGCGCCATCCTGTTCATGAAGAAGGATTTCGACAAGGCGCGCCCCTACCTTGAGGGCGCTTTCGTGCGCTCGTGGGACGCCAAGCTGATGCTGGCGGTGCTGCAGTCGGGGGCCCTTGATCCAAAGAAGGTCAAAAAGCAGGAACTCACCCTCGGACCCGTCGACGAGTTGATGGAAAAGACCGTGCGCTTCGCCGACAAGCAGGGCCTGTTGTGGTCGGCGTGGGCCTGGCTGCATTGGACCAACGGCAATACCAAGAAGGCCCTGGAGCTGTTGTCGCGCGGCAAAGAGAAACTTGGTGAAAGCGACGCGCACTTGGCTGGCAATCTTCTCGCTCTTCAGAACGACAAGAAGATGAAGATGAAGGGCTATGGGGACCAGTGGTACGCCCTCCACCTCGAACAACACCCGGTGGTCTTTGAGCAGCGCCGAGCGCAAAACGTCCGCTTCGCCAGACGCTGAGGGTTCCCTCGTCGCTTCGGACGCCAACAGCGTGCGTTGACAACGACGTCGTCGTTACACCGTGACCTGCGGTCCTGCCGAACGTCTGCTTCAGGAGCGGCGGTGGCGGCGTGACGGCTCAGCCGTGAAAAACGTGGCTGCGCACGATGCGGCCATCGACGCCGACATCGAAGCGTTCAGCCACGAGGAGCTGCTCAAGTTCGCCAGGGACGATGCGCGCGTATTCGAGGTAGACGCTGGCCCCCTCAGCGGTGATGCGTCGCTCCTCGTACCGGAGCCCCGGCAGCCGGACGAAGGCGTCGGCCCACCACGCGCGCATCGCCGCCGTGCCCACGATTTGACCACCGGTCTCAGGATGGCGGTCGCGCAGCTTGGGCGACACGTGGACGGCGTCGTCAGCATAGAGCGCCAGCAGCGCCTCGAGGTTGCGGGCGTTGAAGGCCGAAAGCCAGGCCCGTGCCACGCCGACATGGGCATGGCGTCCGCCCACCAGCGCCCGCAGGGAGAGTTCGACGACGTTGGCCGGGCAGCTCAGGGCGCGCACGGCGGCAGCGTCGACGAAGCAGTGGTCGTCGTATTCGTCACAGGGACGCAGGGCAAGGTCGTCGACGTCGGCGACAAAGCAGAAGTTCAAATGCACGCCCTTGCTGCCGGCGCTGTGCTCCTCGTAGCTCATCAGCCCGGGGGGACTGCCCGTGACGGCGTCCAGCAGGATGGGAAATCGTCCCACCAACCCGGTTTCTTCAAAGAGCTCCCGTTGAGCAGCTTCCAGGGGCGTCTCGCCGGGTTCGACCTCACCACCCACCGGCAACCAGGTGCCCAGGCGCCGATGCTTGATGAGCAAGACCCGACCGGCGTCGGGACCGACGCTGCGGCGGGCAAAAATGGCCACAGAAAAGGTTCGGCGCTCGGTCATGGGCGACTCAACGAAGGAGACGGGGACGCAAGGAGACTTCGCCGTCGGCGACGGCGACTTCAAATCGCACGCCCCGGCATTGATGTTCGGCAACCAGGCGGCCGGTTTCAGCGATGATGGTCTCGGCGAAGGCGTCGAAGTCGAGGTCGCCGTTGTCACCCTGCCCTGCACCCCGCTTCTCGCGGCGGAACTCCTCAAACAGGGCTTGCAGTTCCTGACGACCGGGCATCTCGACCGGCGGCGACGACTCGATGATGGTGGCAGGGCCATCAACGTGAACCGCTGGCACGACTGGAACAGCGGCGATGACCACATGCTCGTCGCTGTCTGCCCCGCCACGGCCCCCGCCGGAATCTGACGCACCGGTGTCGGAAAACTCGTCGTGGTCTTCACCGTCAGCGACGATCGGGCGTTGCGGCGCATCATCGAAGGCCAAGACCGTGGGCGGCGTACTCACCGATGTCGGCAGGGTCGACGACGTCGCTGCCGCCTTCCTGGCCATGCGTTTTTGCTTGCGGCTGACGCGTGGCTCAGAAACGCCCTCGCCGCTCACAATGGGCGTTGGGAGCTCGCTGGGGGCGGGTTCGACGACGCTGTCGACGGCAACCTCGACGAGCGCGCCGCCGAGGCTGGCCTTGGCGGGTGCTGGTGGACTCGGGTTGGCAGTCGTCATCGCCGGCGGCGCCGGCGGCGGCGGCGTGACCGACGCGGGCCGATGACGGCGCACTTCACCGACACCGGGCGCATCAGCGACCTCTTCCAGCGACGTCGGCCGGCGAACAGGCCCCGAAGCAGCGCTCGACGGCCGGGGCCCATCGCTGCCCGGACGACGAGCGGCCTTTTCCCGCGGACGGCGCTGCACCGGGCCCAGGTTGGGGTCGTCGTTTTCGCACATCGACGCCCCGACGTCGTTCACGGCGCGGGCGATGTCGGCGAAGCCGGCAAATTCGACGGGATTGACGCGGGTCTGCCGTTCACCCCGGGCAAACGCCCCCAGCGCTTCAACCAAGTCGTCCAGGCGAGCGACCGTCGGCGCCAGCAAGACCCACACGGTGACGGCGAGGGCGACAATCGTGCCAGATTGTACGGCGAGCAACGCCGACAGGGCGGCGGTTGGATCGCGGTTCACAACATAGAGC
>CAJBHN010000879.1 GCA_903952805.1 uncultured Myxococcales bacterium
GCCAGGACATCGCCGCTGAAGGCGAGGGCGAGGGCGAGGGCGAGGGCGAGGGCGAGGGCGAGGGCGAGGGCGAGGGCGAGGGCGAAGGCGAGGGCGAAGGCGAAGGCGAAGGCGAAGGCGAGGGCGAAGGCGAGGGCGAAGGCGAAGGCGAAGGCGAAGGCGAAGGCGAAGGCGAACCCGGCCTCCCGGTCGACCTGGGTGGTTTCCAAATCGTGCGCACCACGCCGGGACAAAACACCGCGACCTTTACGCTGCCGGCCAACACCGTCGTGCAAGACGGTGGCTACCTCGTGATCGGTCGCGCTTCGGACCAGACGGGCTTTGAGAATTATTGGGGCGTCACTCTCGGCAGCGACGTCACCTACCTGCGTCCCGAGACGAGCGATCTCGACAACGGCACCGGTGGCCAGTTCATCATCTTCAACGACACCAGCCGCACCTGGACCCTGCGAGGCGTTGGCGGCGTCACCATCGACGGGCCCACGGTGTCGGTCAGCGAGTTCCGCGTCGAGCAGCGCAACGTCCCCGTGGGGCCCCCGAACAATGGCAACTCCTGGACCGACGTCTCCGCCTCCAACGGCGTCGTCCCCGGCGCCACTCCCGGCGGTGGTCAGGCCGCCAACGCCGTCGCCGCCAACGGCTGCTACATCTCCGAACTGGCCGACACCCTCGACGTGAGCATCACCACCGAGTCGCTCTTTGAGTACATCGAGATCCACTGCCCCTGAGACCCCTGCACCCCCTCTCCCTTCAGGGAGAGGGGTCGGCGCGAAGCGCCGGGCTTGAGGTCGCTGAAGCTCACAGCCCGTCGTAGCGGAACGCTCCCGACGGCGTGCCGTGGCCGACGTACTTGCGGTGCTGGCCGTCGACAGCGACGCTACGGAGGTCCACCGAGGGCGCTGTCGATCGCCAGCTGGCGCACAGTGTTTGCGGGCAGGCCGTCGCCTTCGTCCAAGACGGTGAAGTCGTTGAAGTCGGTGCGGTTGTCTCTGACCACGCCGGCGCTGATGCCAAACCAGCGGTCACCCGAGGGGGCGAAGGCCACGTCGCGGACGTCGTTGTTCACGAGGCCGGCGTCCTGGTCGGTGGTGGTGAACACATGGGCGTCGCGCTCCTGCAGTCGGTCGCCCACCTGGAGCAGCCAAGCGGCGCGCTGATTGCCGCCTCGCGCGCCCCACCCCGTTCGGGCACGAAGGTCGACGTCGCGTTCGCGCAGCCTCGAGCCGCATCACCGTAAGCGCTTCGTGCCTCGGGGCGGGGTGACCTCCAAGGCCGAGCTCAAGGCAACACGCGGCTCGTGGCCGTGAGGCTTCGCCGACGTGGTGCAGGTCGAAGACGCCGACGGCTGATGAACGAAGGGCGTCAGGTCCAGCAACGCACCTTGCCGACGGAGTCGTCGAAGAAGACGACATGAAGGGTGAGGCCTTTGCGGTCGCCCCCGATCGCGAGCGGTACGGTCCCGTGATCGCCGCCTTGTGCCAGCACGTCGTCGATGACCTCGAGCTCGTCGCCGCGGGTCGTCGTTCTCCGCCGGTGCAGCTCGACCCGCCGTGCGGGTGCACCGGAGACGCGCGTCCATGTGAGCACCTCGCCGAGGCCGCCTTCAGCCAAGGTCGTCGAAGTGACACGCGTGATGAAGATCCCAGCGCGACGATCCAGTGTCGCCTTCGCCCACATCGCGAGGATCGGCACCGTGACGCCGGCGAAGGTGACGATGGCGAACACGGCGTCGGCGAAGCCCGCGATCCCAGCGACCCGCCCCCACGCCAAGCGTTCGCTCACGTAGACGTCTGGCGCCAAACCGATGAGCAAGAGCGGGGCGATGACGAGGAGGACCGAAAGCGGACGGGAGAACGGCGCCCATCGGCTCTCGCAGGTGATGCCGCCGAGCGGTCTTGTTGGTGGTGATGGGCGCTGTGGCGGTGGTCCCAAGAGCAGCGGCACCGGGACAGCGCCTCCGCTGCCTGCGCCTTCGAGCCCCGCCACACCACGAAGGTCGCTCGCCCGGAGAAGCGATGCAGCCAGCCAAGGCACGAGGAGCAACAGCGGACCCCATGGGATGAGTGGCCCACGAGGGGGACGCGCGGTATAGCGGCCAAACAAGCGGGTCTGGCCACCCTTGGTCTGCAGCGCATTGAAGGACGGCACGTTCAAGCGGAAGTCTGCGCGCGCCCCGACATCAATGAGTGCACCGTGGATCTTGTGGTCGAGCCCCACGAGCCGCTGCGACCCGGGCTCGTTTGGGAGGAGCGCCACGACGCGGGTTGGTGACAGCCGACCGTCCGTCGTCGTTTGGCACATGATGTCGGCGTTTGTGCGCCAGCAGGTCACGTCGTGATCGACGCCAAGGCTGAGCGGGTACCACAGGTTCGGCAGCGCCCACGCGAGGAACATGAGCGGCACACTCAGCGCCGCCGCCCACGAGAGCAGACCGAAATACCCAGGGACAACCTCGTCGCCGCGCGCCAAGGCTCGAACGAGGCTGCCGCCGTCGTCGCCAAAGGCCACCACCTTCGCGCGAATCAGCGTGAAGCCGGTGAACGCCACCAGTCCCACTGCAATCACGACCCCAACCTCGCCGTCGCTCACGTCGCTCATGCCCGAGGCTTGCACAGAAGCGAAGACACTGTCGCGCAGCCTGCGACCCGACCCTTCCCCCTGGCCTGGGTCACCGTGTACCAATGGCGCATGAACGACCGCGCCGTCGACAACGGTTGGCAGGGTCAGGCGGGCGCTGCCACCGTCGAGCCCATCGGCGCTGTCGACATCACTCGTCGACCGGCGCGCACCATGATGCGACGAACATCGTCATCGTCCGGGGCCATGTCGGCGACGAAGACGCCGTCGTCCGTCGGAACGGGACATTTCGCAAGCTCGCTTCGCTCGCGTGCGCAATGTGCATCGAAAGCGCCGTCGGGGACGAGCACGTGGAAGTGTACGTTTAGCTGCGACGCCTCCGCCGAAGCGCTTCACAAAAGTGATGGCACCGCACGACGGGCGCTTCACGCCACGAGCGCGAAGCCGTCGGCGTTGTCACGAAAATAACACGCGAAGGCGGGCCTGAAGAGCGGCCGTGACGAGCTGTGTTTGTCGGCTCAGGGCGAGCCGCACCGGAATCGGCAACGTGAACACCCACTGCGACACCGCACGCGCGGCAAGACGTGGTTGACGAGGTGGGCGGCGGTGTCCTCGGCGCGGCGCGCCGTGCACGAGGGGCAGATGCCGCGTCGCTTGCACTCGTATTGCTAGAGACAGGGCACGAAAAGTTCATGCCCGCAGGCGCCGCAGCGGACCCGTGCGAAACCGCGGGCGAGGACGCCGCAGCGCACCGAGCAGGCCGTGGGGAAGGGGGCAACGACCATCGCTGTCGGCTGTCCGTTCTGCAAATCGATGCTCATCGACGGCACCAAGAGCAAGGACATCGAAGAGAAGGTCAAGGTCAGAGACGCCGCCGAACTGCTGGCCGAGCGCCTGCTGCACAGCCCTCGGGCTCCCTTCTGTTTCATGCGCCATGGAAGTCAGCGAGACGTCAGCGGGGGACCGCGACCGTCACCAGCTCGTCGACGAGCTCATCGTAGCTGACACGGCCGCGGGCTTCTGCCCGGTCGTCGGCGCGGTGGTACGTGACGACGACGGCGGTCGTGCCTGCCGGCAGGCGGAGGCGGCGGGGCTCGCCGGGGACGAGCCGCGTGTCCCAGGCAATCACCTGCCGCGCACCATCTGGCCCATCCACGAGGTCGGTGCGCCGCTCGAGGCGCAGCAGCTCCTGGCGCCGTCCGTCGACGACGCTCCAGACGGTGAGGTGTCGGAACACGTCCCCCGTCGGGTAGCGGTGGCCGACCTCTCGCGAGGCGAGCACGACCTCCGCACCACCCGCGACCTGCTCCACGGTGACTGTGAGGGCGTCGCGCAGCATGGCCGGCGCCGTGCCGACGAAGTCATGACGACCAGCGGACATGTGGCAGGTCTGGCAGGTGCGACGGTCGCCGGTGGCCTTCGTCCACGCCTGCCACTCAGAGAAGGTCGACTGCATTGGCAGGTCGTTCATCGTCGTGACGCCGTTGCTGATGTCGTGGCCGCGAAACTCGTGGCAGGCCGCGCAGAAGGCAGGGTCCGACAGGGACGGCGTCTTGCGATGCTCGTGGCCGTAACCGCGCCCGGCCACCGAGAGCATCACGCCGTCGCGGACGTGGCACACCGCGCAGGACACGCCGTCATGGGCCATCGATGTCGCCGGCAGCGACGACGGGCGCTGGCCCACCGTGCGCAGCAGGTCGCGGGCGCCGTCGGGGATGGGCGCGTGGCAGTTCACGCAGCGGACGTGGGGCTCCTGGCGCAGGCCGTCGACAAAGACGGCGTTGGTGGCGGCGACGCGGTGCCGTGAGCGCTCCCACTGGGCGTACTCGTCAGGGTGGCACGATGCGCACGACGACGACGACGGCAGTGCACCCACTCCCCTGAGGGGTGAGAGCCCCTGCCGGAAATAAGGCGGCCACGCCGTCGACGGGGGGCTGTCGTTGTCGGGGCTGGCGGCGACACCGACGCTGACGCCAAGCACGGCGCCCATGACACCACCCAGGACGCTGCGCCCCCTCATCAAGGGGCTCCGGCGGTGGCGACCACCGGCACGGCGCTCCACCGGCGGCGGCCGAGGCCTTCGGGATCTCCAGGTAACCCATCGTCGTCGTTGGTGACGACGTCGATCGAACCGATCTTGACGGGCACGGTGATCTGCTGTCTGCCCATCGTCCGTGTCAGCGACGCCGTCGTCGTCCCCGTCGTCGCTGTCGTCCGCCCGTCGAGACCGGTGACGATGATCGTGATGGTCGCTGGGGCGCCATTCGCCTCCACGAGGTTCCTGCTCTTCTGGTGGCCGTTGCCGATCTTCAACGTCGAAACCGGAATCGTGATCGATTCGCCGACGCCGTCGCCGTCGTCGCCCTCCCACCCACGCCGTCTTCGGGTTGCCGTCGAGAGGGAGTTCGGGTGGTCGTTGTCCTCGCATGTGTTCCAGTTGCTCTTCAAGAAGCTCGTGGCCTCGACGTGAGCGGCGTGCAGCGGCGAGAACGCGGCCGGACCGGCGAGGAGCAGGGCGCAGTGAACGTGGAGCATGCACGACCCCGTCACGGCGCAGGCGCGGCAGCAACGAGGGCACCCGCCGTGAAGCGCTCCTTCGAGAGCATCAGCCAGTTGCCCTCCTGAGACCAGTCGGTGTCCGAGATGACGCGGTCGACGGCGCTGACCTTGCCGTCCTTCCACGTCAGGCGATCGAGTTGCAGGCGCTCCAATGAAAAGTCCGGCTCGTGTATCTGCGTGTTCAACGAGACCTCGACCCGCGCCATAAGCCGCTGCCCCTCGTCGTAGACGAGCAACTCCCGCGCCGTCGTCGTCTCGGTGGCCCGATCCTCGATGGTGCGCTCGAGGTGCCGGTAGACGGCGGCGATGGTGCCATCGCCCCGGCGCATGACGAAAGTATTCGAATACGTCTCGTGGCCCGCCTCGTAGCGCGGCGGCGGCGTGGACTCGTCCTCGCTGAAGCCCTCGCCCCACAGCACGCGGCGGGAGCCCTTCTTGCCTTTGGCCTCGAAGAACGCGACGTCGCTCAAGATCACCCAGGTGCCGCTGAGGAAATCGAGGTTGTCGGGCGTGAGCGGCACCTTGCCCTTCACCGACGGCGACATCCACGTGCCGGCCTCGGGCATGGCGTCCTCCTTCGCCTCATCGAGGGACAGAAGCCTCGTGAGCAGCGCCCGGTCGTCGGCGCCGAGGTCCTTGAACAGCGGCGAGCCCAGCCGGGCCTTCACGGTCTTCACGGCGGGCTTGGGCACCTCGACCTCACCCCACGGCTCGACCTTCACCATCTCGAAGAAGTCCTTCACCCGGGCAAGCTCGGTGGCATTGCCACCCTCGAAGCGAGAGCTGGCAAAGGGGTATTCGCGCGGCAGCTTCGCGAAATACGCGGCCGTGTCTTTGCGCTCCTTGATCCACGTCTTGAGGGCGCCCCGCTTCGCGCCCTCGGCCTTCGCATTGTACGGCACGTCGCTATCGACGAAGACCTGCACATCGGAGATGCAGGTGTCCTTGTACTTCTTGCCCGTGATCACGCTGTCGACGACGAGCTGGACGGCCTCGACGCCCCCCGTCACCGGCACGCTGATGGACTGCTTGCCCATCGCGCGCTTCAGCGTGGCCTTCGCCGTCCCCGTCACCCGTCCGCCGGGCCCCCGCACGACCACGGTGACACCGGTCGGCGCGCCGTTGGCATCGAGGAGGTTCTTGCTCTTCTGGTAGCCGTTCCATACGTCGACGCGGACCGAGCGGGCCGTCGCCACCGTCGACACCGGGATCGTGATCGACTCGCCGACGCCGTCGCCGTCCCTGCCTTCGACCCAGGCCGTCTTCGGGTCGCCGTCGAGAACGTAGCTGGGGTGGTAGTTCTCCTCGTACTTGTTCCAGTTGCTCTTCAGGAAGCTCGTCGCCTCGGCGTGATCGGCATACAGCGGCGAGACCGCCGACGGCGCGGCGAGGAGCAGGGCAAAGGGGACGTGCAGCATGGGCCGATGCTAGCGCATACGGCCGGCGTCAGGGCAGCAGCCGGGCCTTCGGCGGGGCGTCGGTCTTCGTGAAGCGGAGGGCGCTTCGCGCCCGGGCCTTCGCCACCTCGGTGTCCCTGTCCTTCAGTGGGCCGGTGCGGACCATGCCATAGAGGAGCTTCTTTGACGCCGCGAAGATTTCTGCCACCGCGGCGTCCCAGGCGGCCTCGTTCTTCTTCGACGGCTTCGTCGCCCCGAGATCTTGCGGACGAATTGCAGGGCCGCGACGCAGATCTCGTTGTCACTCGCCGGGGGCTCGAAGAAAAAGAGCGTCTTGATGCTGCGGCACATGGGCCGAGTCTCCTGCGCCGCCACCGCGGTGTCGGCGGCCTCGCCGGCCCCGACACAGCCGGGGACCAGGCGAAGAGCTCGCCCTCGCCCTTCAACGACACGAGGCCCCGGGACACAAACGACGCCGCGAGGGCCGCGTCGGCGGCGGCGATGACCTCGCGGACGCCCGCCGTGGTCTGGACCTTGCGGGGAGGGCCGACGAACAGTCGAGGCCCACCGAGAGGTCTCCCTGGTCGACGCGCTCGAAGCCCCGCCGCAGCCGGTCGATGCCGTGGGTCGCGTTCTGACCGAACCGCCACGCCAATAACAACACGAAGGGCAATTCGAGGACGCCGACCACCGACGCCGCACCACCAACCACCCCGGTCGACATCTGCCCGAGGCGGTGCAGGACCGTCGCGAAATCCTCGAGGTGGCCCTGCTCGATGGCCCACTCCACAACGAGCTGGGCTATCGCGCCCGGCTTGTCGGCCGTGCTCGTGATGGCGGACGGCGACGTCGTCGTAGCCGTCTTGGCGGTGACCATCTGTGACATCAGGACTCTGCAGGAGGTCGCGCAGGGTCACTTGAACTCGGCCGCTTGCGGTCGAATTCATATTGATATTCATGCACTTGGAGGAACGCCAAGCGCACGAATTGATCAGCGGGGAAGTTTCCCCGCCAATCAATTGAGCCTCGAGGAGAAACCCGCTTTGGGGTTTGTCGCCGAGGCGAACGTCTTGAGGGGTGGGCGGGGAAACCTCCCCGCCAAGCAAACTCGACCTTTGTGGTCGAATTCATATTGATATTCAATCACTTGGCGGTACGCCCAGTGACTGAATATCTGCTACCGCACGAGCACGGGTGCCAACACATTGCTGCCGAAGGCGCCGCTCACGTCGTCGACGCTGCTCACCCCAAGCATGTGCAGCCCGCTGCTGGCAGGTGCGAAGCGCACCGAGAAGGCACCAGCGTCGTCGGTGTTTTCGATCTGCTGTTCCTCGGGAGCACCGCCGCCGTACGGGCTGAGAAAGACCGCGGCGCGACCGTTGCCGTCGGTGACGTGGCCATCAATGTGAAGTTCGGCATCGATGCTGAAGGCGACGACGTCGTTGTCGATTTCGATGTTGCTGCCCGCGAACAGATCTCGCGCCAGGAAACTGCGGGGAAACGTGCCCGGATCGGTGAGGGTCGAGGCAGTGGCGTTCACGGTGTCGCTGGTGTCGGGGACGAGATCAGGGGCGAAGCACGCCGGCACGCTCTGGATCGCTGCATCGACAACGGCGAAGTGCAGGTGCGGCCCCGAGGTGTAGCCGGAGTTGCCCGACAGCCCGAGCAGCTCACCGGTATCGACGGTGTCGCCGACCTCGACGGCGATCGAGCCCGCCTGCAGGTGCAGGTAGCTGTCGAAGGTGCCGCCGCCATGATCGACAACGACGAGGTTTGCTTCGTTGGCCTTGCTGATGTCGTCGCCGCCGTCACCAAAGCCGTCGATCACAAGCACCACGGTTCCGCTGCGCGCCGCAATCACGTCGGTGCCCTTGTCGACGTCGAAGTCGAAGGCGTGGGCGTTGATCCCGCTGTGGCTGAAGGGGCCACCGGGGCCCTGGCTGATGGTGTAGCTGCCTGGGCGCACGGGCCAGCCGACCGCAACGCCGCCGCCCGAGCAGACATCGTCGACGACGTCGCCTTGACCCGGTGGCGGGCTGACCTCGAAACAACCGGCAACGGCAACCACACCAGCCAACACGAGCAAGCGACGAGGATCACGCATGGGTCAATGCTGACAGTTGCTCCCCCGGTTCGGCCATCGGCCCGGTGTCGGTGTGTGATCTGTGTCGTGTAGACGCCGGCCGGCTCGAGGCCGCGCTGAGCTCGCTGAAGGCCATCGAGAGCGATGGCGTGCGGATAGATGGCGGGGGACGACTTGGTCGCCCAGGCGGCTCGTCGGCGCGAAGACGCCGTGCCGTGCATTGCTTCATCACCTGGCGGTGATGAATCGGGTGAGGTTCGCGTACGTCGGCGGAATCAGGGGCACGAGCTTCTCGAGGAGCTCGACGCCGGTCATCACCAGCTGCCGGCGGCCGTCGGGCAACGCCCGTTTCATGTCGTATGCGAAGCGCCCGTCGGGTATTTCTGTCAAACGTGACGACGCCACGGCGCCGCGGGCGCCGTAGGCGCAGAGCCGGATCTCGCGCCGGCGCTCGTCGTCGTCGTCGTCGTTGTCGTCGTCGTTGTCGTCGTTGTCGTCGTTGTCGTCGTCGTCGTTGTCGTCGTCGTTGTCGTTGTCGTCGTCGTTGTTGTCGTTGTCGTTGTCGTTGTCGTCGTGGTTGTCGTTGTCGTCGTCGTTGTCGTTTTCGTTGTCGTTGTCGTCGTCGTCGTCGTCGCCGCTGCCCCCAACGGCTGCTACATCTCCGAGCTGGCCGACACCCGGGACGTGACCATGACCAACGAGTCGATCTTCGAGTACATCGAGATCCACTGCCCCTGAGACCCCTGCACCCCCTCTCC
>CAJBHN010000880.1 GCA_903952805.1 uncultured Myxococcales bacterium
ACATCAACGCCGACGACGCCTTCGGCTTCTCGGGAACGTCGTTTGGTGGTGTGAGCCTGACGGGCGCCTATCAGCTCACCGACAGCTTCGGCGTCGCCCTGCGTGGCGAGTACCTGTCAGACCTCAACAACGCCCTGTACCAGGTGGCCGACTACACCGGCAACGTCGACGTCGCGACGGGTACGCTGACGCTTGACTACAAGCCGATCCCGAACAAGTCGAACATCATCATTCGCTGGGACAACCGCGCGGAGTGGTCAAACCGGTCGGCTTTCTTCGACGGCAGTGGCACCGGGACCCAGGCGTGGTTCACGTCCGTGCTGGGTCTCGTGGCCACCACCGACGACCTGTTTTGAAGTCTCGTCAGCATCACTCGACCAGCAGCCGCTCGACATCGCCGGCTTTGACGGAGGCGACGGTGATGCTGTGGTTCTCGCGTTCAAGGCAACGACGAGGCGACACTCCTGGACCGCATGGTCGTTGTCGACGACGAGGTCGCCATCGATGAAGCACGAGCACGGCAACATTGCAGCACCTTGAGCCCTGCACGCCAGGGGCCTTGTGCTTATGGTCGGCCGACGGTTCGCGCAGCAGAGCCCGAACGCAGACAACAGGAGACCCCCATGAAGATCGGTATTCTTGGTTCAGGCAACGTCGGACAAGTCCTCGCCAAAGGCTTCAAATCGATTGGTCACGACGTCATCATCGGCAGCCGCGAGGGCAACAAGCTCGCCGCCTTCAGCGCCGAATCCGGCATCAAGGAAGCAGCGTTCAACGACGTCGTGGCCGGCGCCGACGTCATCGTGCTGGCTCTCAAGGGCGACGGCGCCGAGGCGATCGTCAAGGGCCTGGCCGAGGCGCTGGCGGGCAAGCTCGTCCTGGACGCCACCAACCCGATCAGCGGCGAGGCGAAGGACGGCATCGTCCCCTACTTCACCGCCGCCAATGACAGCTTGATTCAGCGCCTGCAGCAGCTCGCGCCGAAGGCCAAGATCGTGAAGTGCTTCAACTCCGTCGGCGCCCACCTGATGGTGAAGCCGGCCCTCAAGGGGGGCACGCCGGCGATGTTCATCTGTGGCGACGACGCTGATGCCAAGACCACCACGGCCCGCTTGCTCGACCAATTGGGCTGGCACGCCGAAGACGTCGGCACCAGCACCGCCGGCCACGCCGTCGAAGCACTGTGTCAGCTGTGGTGCGCGCCCGGCTTCTTGAAGAACGACTGGGCCCACGCCTTCGCCGTCCTTCGCCCCTGAGCAGCAGCAGCGACCAATGCCGGCCCGTGGCGGGTTCCTCGGGCGCTGGCCCGGCATGGAGAACCCGCCCGGGTCGTCGTCGTGGCGGAGCGGGACCACTTCGGCCTGGTCGCAGCGATGGGCGAGCCGGCGGTCAGACCACTGCCGAGATCGTGTCGCTGGTGCAGCGGACCGCGCCGACGACGAAGACGACGACCACAACGACGACGCCCTGACATCGCTCGGCGGCGACGTGACCTGCTTGGTCTTTTTCGGTGACCAGCTTCGGCGCATCAGCGGCGGCATGAGCACGCCGACAAGCGAAGAGGTCACGCACATGTCGTGAATGCTCCCACCTCGCGGCGGTGATCTGCCGCGCACTGCCATGCATCGCCGTGGCCCGTCACCCGTCTATTCAAGACAGGCGTTCGACGCCGGTCGCCGAATCCGAGGAGGTCTCGTCATGCTGCTCTCCGTTGACCAGCCATCAGCCTCACCCACCGCCACCCAGGTCACCCCCGTCGGCGTCATGGCGGAGGCGCCGCCATCCGATCTTCTTGCCCGCCGTCTGTCGCGCGTCGTGTTTGGCAGCAGCCTGATGATGCTGCCGGTGCTGCTGACCATCAGCTGGATGCTGTTGGGCGAGCCCCGATCCGCCAACGTCGGACTCAGCGGCTTGGCGGCGGTGTGGCTGCTCTCCCTCGTCGGTGCCGTTGCAGGCAGGCTGGCTGGGCGGCTGTTGCCGGTGCGCGCCGTCTTTGGCGACGACGCCTTTGCCTCCGCCAGCATCGTGGTCCCCGCCGTCGGCCTCGCCGTCGTCGCCCCCATCACCCTGCAAGCCGCCGTCGGCGCTCCCCTCGCCCTGCTCGCGGGCGCAGACTTCGACGGCTGGATGGCCTTCGCCATCGGCGGCACGGTGCATGTGCACCTGGCCTTCGCCGTCTCGATGGGTTTGGCGGCCATGAGGCTCGCCCGGGGCCACGACGTGCGACGAGTCGCGTTGTGGCCTGCCGTCGTGCTGAGTTTCATACCCGGCGCCCTCATCGCCTTTCCGCCCCTGCTGGTCTGGGTGAGTGGTTGGGCCATCTCTCGGGGATTTGTGCGGCTGGCCCGGGGCTGGATTGCCAGCGACGAGGACGCACCGTCGATGTGAGCTGGTCAATCCCATGCGACCGCCGGCGTACCATCGGGATCGAGGGATCGACGTAACGACAAGACGTTCGGGCGCTGACCATGCGGAACCTTCCAGGGAAACGTCAAGCAGCGCCCCTGCTGACTCTGCTCGTCCGCAGGCCCGTGGTGGAATCGGGTGATGTGTGGGTCAGGGACACACGCGGCAAGCGCCGATGCTGCCCGCTGTCGTCGTCGGCTGGTGGCCGCCTTCAAGAACGCCAGCAGTGGCTGTGGCGCTGGCACCTGTGGCGGCTCGGACGCCTCGGTCCACCCAGTGTGGGACGGATCAAAACGATCGCTGTCGTCACGGCAAAAGCGTGGATGGCGGACAGGCAAGGCATTGTCGATGAAGATGGCAGTGAGGTTCGCGGTGGGATTCATTGTCTCTCCGTGCAAGTGACACGCACTGTGCCCACGCCCGGTGACGACGGTGTGACGCCTGCTCAACATCATCGAGACAGCTGGTTCACACGAGAGACACACGGACCCACGCGCTCACGCCAGCGTTGGGTCGGCAGAGCGTAATTGCCGAAATGCCGGCGAAACGAGCCGCGAGCACGTACCGCGGGGCAATGCGCGTCTCCGTGCCAGCACCGTCGACAGCGAATC
>CAJBHN010000881.1 GCA_903952805.1 uncultured Myxococcales bacterium
CACGCGGGCGTGCTGCCCCGCGGTGAGATTCGAGCCCGACGGCAGACACAGGCCGTTCTTGAAGAGCTCTTCGGCGACCACACCTCCAACTCGCGGTGCAGATGCAAAGATTGGCTGAAGATGCATCGGCTTCCAGACTGGGCGCGACTCGATGTCCGCTGCCTCGAGCGCGAGACGTACTGCTTCTCGGTCTATACCGCACCTCTCCGCATCAAGCTGCATGACTGTCAGCCAGCGACTATGGGTGCCCCAGGTGGCTTCCTTCTGTAGCGTGACACCGGGACAATCGCTCAACGCGATTTCGTAGCGAGAGAAGTTTAATCGACGGGCCTCGACACGTCGCGGCAGCACTGACAGCTGACCTCTACCGAGTGCAGCAAGTATGTTGCTCATCCGGTAATTGTAGCCGATCATCGTATGCTCATAATGGGCCGCACTCTCTCGTGCCTGAGAGGCAAGCTTGAGCGCCAACGCTGCGACCTTCTCGTGTGGCGTGACCAGCATGCCACCGCCCGACGTCGTGATTATTTTGTTCCCATTGAAAGAGAAGATCCCCGCAAAGCCGTCACTGCCTGGTGCGCGGCCGCGATACGTCGACCCTAAAGCCTCTGCAGCGTCTTCGATGAGGATGACGCCGTGATGTTCACACAGGTTGCGAATGGGATCGAGGTCGGCCGCTTGGCCGTAGAGGTGTACAACAACCAACGCTTTCGGCAACCGGTTGCTGCGAGCACGGTCCTCGAACTCCTGCGCTACGAGCGAGGGATCGATGTTCCATGAACCGCCCTCGCTGTCGACAAGTACCGGCGTGGCACCCTGATAGACAATCGGGTTCACCGACGCCGAAAAGGTAAGCGTCGAGACCATAACGTCATCACCGGCGCCGACGCCGGCCGCGATGAGCGCGAGATGCAGAGCGGCGGTACCCGAGGAGAGCGCGACCGCGTGCTTGGCACCGACCGCGTCGGCGAATTCCTCTTGGAAAGCGTTCACCTGCGGGCCGAGTGGCGCGATCCAACCGGACGCGAGCGCATCGGCGACGAGCTTGGCCTCAGCGTCGCCGATGTGCGGAGGAGAGAGGAAGATTCGGCTCATGCGGGAGAGGCGAGAGGAGGGTGAGAAACCGCGACCATAAGGAGCGGGAAACGAGGAAGAAGCGAGGCGTAGGGCACGACTCATCTCTTCCTGGCAATCACGATGTACCCTCCAGCAATGCGGTCGCGCTCAGGACTCAGGGTAAACAACGGATCGAGCCATTTCAGCGGGAAAAGCATCAGTGCGAAGACGGCCTTAAAAGCTTTGTAGAGCGGCGCGCGACCGAGGCTGAGCAGGCCACTCCAGAACTCCACGGAGATCCGGTAGTATCCAGTGGCCCCGCCAACGGAGACCGTGAGTTCAACGACCTCAAGGCCGGATCGATCGACGAGTTCACCCATTCCCTGGACCGTGAAACGCCAGTAGTCCTGGGGTCCCGGATGGAAGCCGATCACGAAGGGTAACTGGCAATAGAGCGTGCCGCCGCGCTTGAGAACCCGTCCGATCTCGCGCATCGCAAGGAACGGGTCGGAGACGTGTTCCAACGTTTCTTGGGTAACGACCAAGTCGAACGACTCATCCGCGAACGGAAGCGCGAGCACCGACGACTGACAATCGATGAACGTATCACCGACGACATCGATGTTGAGCATCTGCGAATGCAGGCGAGTGAATCCTGCGCCGACGTTCAGCCCGGCCGATCCGGGCTTGAGCATATCAAGAACGGCCGAGAGATGTCGTCGCACGGGTGGAC
>CAJBHN010000882.1 GCA_903952805.1 uncultured Myxococcales bacterium
CCGACGGCGCCGGCGCGTCCGCGGCGGGAGATTTCGATCTGGCCCGCCCAACCGAACAGGTGTTCAGTGTGCCTCGCCATGCGGATGGGCCGGCCGCTCTGCTGGCCCCGGTCCCAAAAGTGGCCCTATTTTTCCTATCCGCAAATGGCCGTCGAGGTCGGCGGTGGCGCGGGCGACGGTGTGTTCGCCGATCACGACCACCACCCCAGCACCGCCAATACCGCGCCCATCGTCGTCGACGACCTCGCCAAGCATGACGCGGGTTCGCTGCTCGTCGTGGCCATCGTCAGGTGCCGGCGACAATGGCGGCGAGCGCGTCGTCGTCGCTGCGGTCGGCGCCGTGGTCGTCGCCGTCGGTGGGGCTGAACGCCACATCACCAGACCGCCGAGCCCCAGGGCCACCAACGCCAACACCAGCACCATCCGTCGTGAAGCCATCTGCTTCGATAGCATCGTGGCGCCGGGTGTCAGCGCGTCCCGGCCATCAGCAGGTCGTCGAGGTACTTGGCGATGGCCAACTCCTCCTGGGTTTCCAGCGCCGTGAAGCGCAACTGGAAGCCCAGGCCGCGGGCGTCGGGCTTGATGCGGATGATCTCGCCGCGGGCACGCAGCTCTCGCGCAACGCCCGGCAGCCGAAAGCGGACGTCGACGTCGCGGCCCAGCGGAGCGGTCTTGCCGAGCCAGGAAATGCCGCCGAGCGACAGGTCACCCTCACGCTCTTCCCATTCTCCCTCGTCGTGATCGGCGTCACGAACCATGAAGGTCATCGGAACTCGTGGGCTGTCGCGGCGGTCGTCTTCGGCGCTTCGAATGTCTTTCATGGCGCCATTGTGCCCGGTCACAGCCGCGATGGAAAAAGAATGGCCGGTGGTGGCGCGGCAGGTCGCCAGAAGGCTCCAGTCACGTCATGGCCAGACGCCAGCGCCTCCTGCCGCTTCATGGTGCCCGGGGGCGGTGGTGGCGGTCGGGTTCGTGACCATCTGGAGGCACAGGTCGACGTCCCTGGCCGCGGTGACGCCACCGTCGACGACCGCATAAAAAAACCCCTGATTTCTCAGGGGCTTTTGCCGAATCGACACTGGTGGAGCTGGACGGGATCGAACCGACGACCTCAAGCTTGCAAACGAGTCCGACTACGTCGTCGCCGCGTCCGGATGCGCCGGGGGCGTCCACCGGTGTCCGAGGCCCGATCCGGCAACATCCTGATTTTCCACGGGAGTCCAGGGGCCTTTGTTACCGCGTTGTTACCGCCGCCGACGGCCGGCTGCTGACCGTCCGTGAGGTCGCGGCGCGCCTGCAGGTATCGACCGCAGCAATCTACTCGATCGTAGAAAAGGGGCAGCTGCCGCACCTGCGGGTGCTCAACGCGATCCGCGTGCTCGAAACCGACCTTGACGCCTTCCTCGCGGCCCGGAGGCGTTCATGACGCTCACCGATGAAGACCGGATGCTCCGGCGCGCCATCGTCGCCGCCACCAGCCTGAGGCTTGCGGCCTCGCTGCTCGGCTGGCCGTATTCGCGGCTCACCGAGCGCATGCGCCGCAAGAAGCAACTCGCGTGGTGGAAGGCGCTCAAGGCGCAGTGGTCCATCGACCGGCGACGTGAACGCGGACGGCGCGCCCGTCAGCGTCGCCGCGAACGTCACACCATGGGCCCGCCGTGAGCGCGGCCCGCACCCCCATCGAGGACGACAACCTCGTCGTCACGATCGGCGCGTCATGTCGGCGCGCCGTACATCAGGCCGTAGAGGCCTTGGAGCAAAGCCATGAAAAAGATGAAGGTCAGCCTGTCCCCGACCACTGCCCGCGCTCTGGCGCAGGCGATCCGCAACGCCCGTCGTAAGGCCGCCCAGTACGAAGACGATGCCGGCGTCGACGAGGACGAAGACAGCGATGAGGATGAAGGCATCGACGAGGACGACGGTGTCGACGAGGACGAAGACAGCGACGAGGACGAAGACAGCGACGACGAGGACGAAGACAGCGACGAGGACGACGAGGAGGAGGACAGCGAGGAGGAGGACGAGGATCGCTGACGATGGATGGGTGCCCCCGGGCGCTTCGGCGCTCGGGGGAGACCTGCCGGTGACGCAGTGGGGGACGGTGTTCTGGGATGACAAGACGGCGACGGCCATTTTCGACCGGGTGCTCCACCACTCGGACACGGGCATGGTCCAAGGAGTTCCATCCGCTTCGCCAAGCTGACGCCGTCGTAAAGCACCGTGACGCCAATGCCTTGGGGAGCGAACGCCTGCCGGAGCCGCTTGGCGTGGTCCTCGACCACAGCCTGTGCAGGATACCGGCAGATCACACGCGCACCGGGGTCGCACTCAACAAGGATTCTGTTCCCCGGCTTGATGCTCGGGGGAAAACAATCGCTCCTCCTCTTAGCCAGCTGTCGACGCGGAGTAGAGGTCCACCAGGATCTCGACGTCCATGGCGGCGTAGGCCTCTTGCTCGGGCGTCAGCGGCCGATGAGTCCAGTCCGAGGTCTGGCTCCGCTTGTCGAGGACGCGGTCGAGCTCGCGCCGGGCCACCGCCAGCAGGCTGTGGCCGCCCCCTTGCTGCCCCAGTCGCTTGCGAGACTCCGTCAGCGTGTCGTGGATGTTTTCAATGACGAGCCCCACAGTGGCAAGGACGCTCTGCTCAAACGATGCGTTGTGGATGACCTTCACGACGGTTTCCGACGACAACGGCTCGCCGAGGGCGCTGAGGTCATCGATGACCAGGGGGTCGACGACGAAGTTGGTGTCCCGGGTGCCAATCTGGATCAAGCACAGCCGGCGGTCGGTCAGGGTCGTCTCGACGTCCAGGGCAAAGAACGCCTCGCGGGTCAGCGCCGACGACAAGGCCTGGAGGGCGTCGACGGACCTGACCCACACCACGGGCCTTTGCAGTTGAGTTGGCTCGGGGATGTCGTGTTCGTCGGGTGCCTCGGGGGGCAGCCCGATGAGGGTGCGTGCCGTCGCGAGGTCGACGAGCTTGTCGACGAGCAGGGAGCGCCCCAGGTCGTCGGGCAGGCACGGCAGGAACTTGGAAACCCGGCTTTGGGAGAGGTCGGGGGCAAAACGCAGCGCATCGCGCCAGGCGGGGCGGTCGGCCTCGCGCAGACTCCTGAGTGCATCCTGGACCCCGCCGAGGCTGCGGGCGGCGTCGCCAGTGAACGACAGCGAGGTGTTGCGGCTGATGACGTGCCCGCCGAGCTCCCGCTCGAGGACGCGGGACAATAGGACGTTGGCGGCGCCGCCGGCGAAGTTGTGCCAGACGATCTCGCTTTTGCCCTTCTCGACAAACGCTTCTTCGTCGCGGAGGAAGGCGTGGTCCGCCCGCAGGCCGCCGATGACGGTCCGGGCGCGCCGGGACCAGCGGGGGTCGTCACCCTCGTCGAGTAAGACGTCGCGCATGGCCTGGCACAGTTCGTAGCGCAGGTGGCGTGGCCCGCCCGACCAACGGGGGGCGCGACCGGTTTCGGCGGGCTTGACCGTGCATTTGCCCCGCGACCAGTCGACGTCGAGGACCTGCCAGGTCCGACCGCCGAGGACGAAGGAGCCAAGGACACCAGGTTCCTGGATGGAGGCGAGGAAGGTCGAATCGATGGTGCCGACGTCGTGGGCGGCGTGACGCACGGTGATCATGCGCGGGCTCTCAAAGACGGCGTAGAGGGGCCGAAAGTTGGCGCGGCCAAAGGTCTTTTCGCCTTTGGGACCCAGCCAGAGCTTGCCCTCGTGGTCGGCGAGGATGTCCTTCTGGAGCATCCAGGCGACAATCTCTTCTCGTTCCTCGGCGGTCAGGCCATCAAACGGTGCCGCCCCTTCGAGCCACGCCCACCAATCATTCCGGCCGATGCCGCCCATCTGGATCGCCAGCGACATCAGCTGGTGGGCGAAAATGTGGGCAGCCCTGCGCGAGGGGCGAACCGGCTCGACGTAGCCCTGGTCGTAGAGGCGAACGAGGGACGCCGCCTGCAGCAGGCGCTGTTCGTCGGTGGCCAAAAAGGTGCAGTTGGGCGTCGTGTGTGACCGGCGACCGGTACGGCCCATCCGCTGCAGGAAGCTCGCGACCGTTGCCGGCGCATCAATCTGCAGGACATGGTCGAGGTCACCGACATCGATGCCGAGTTCCAGCGCGCTGGTGGCGACGATGACGCAGCTCTCGCCCTCGGCGAACGCCTTTTCGGCGTCCTGGCGGACGGTGACCGACAACGAACCGTGGGTCACGAAGGTCAGCACACCGCGGTCAGCGAGGTGCCGCCCCAGTTCTTCG
>CAJBHN010000883.1 GCA_903952805.1 uncultured Myxococcales bacterium
ACGCGGACGGTCAAGGGCGTGGCCAGCACCTCCCAGCCGACCTTGAGGCGGCACGTCGACCGCGGCGACTTTTTTAGACGCCAATCAGGTTGATGCAGAGCAGCACGCAGACAAACGCGCCCAGAACGAGGTCGCAGGAGCGAAACTGGCGTTCGGGGGGTGGACTTTGGGGCATGAGCCCTCGGATGCCACGAAAGGCGCTTGAGGTCTGCCTCAGCACAGTTGAACATGCGTCATGGCCATCCTGCCCCCCATCGATTTCGCCCGCTTCATCGACGAGCACCGCCACCTGCTGCAGCCGCCGGTGGGCAATTGCGAAATTTATGTTGACCACGAATTCATTGTGATGATCGTCGGCGGGCCCAATTCACGCACCGACTACCATGTTGACCCCGGTGAGGAGATCTTCTTCCAGGTGGAGGGAGACATGACCTTGCGCATCATTGACGACGGCGTGCCTCGCGACGTCGAGATCAAGCAGGGGCAGATGTTCCTGCTGCCGTCCTGGGTTCCCCACTCCCCGCAGCGCCAGGCGAACACGGTTGGCCTTGTCGTCGAACGTCGTCGGCAGCCAGGCGAACGTGATGCTTTTGAATGGTATTGTCAGGGCTGTGGCCAGCGCCTGTACCGTGAGGACCTGCAACTCAGCTCCATTGTCACAGACCTGCCGCCGGTCTTTGAGCGCTACGAGGCCAACGTCGCTCACAGAACGTGCAGCGCCTGCGGCGACGTCATGCCGACGCGGGCAGAGACCAGGTCCCGCGCAGCGTCACAGCCGTAGCTGTCGGCTGGCCTTGGTCGCCGGACGGGTCAGGGCTTGAAGAAACGCAGTTCGGTGTGGTCTTTGACCACGCCAGGAAACTGCAGCACCTGATTGTGCATGGCGACGTAGACGCCCGGTGGCACCAACTGCACGGCCAGCAGCGCCTCGGTCAGATTCTGCAGGGCGTCGGTGTTGCGCAACTCAAATGGCCGCATCGCGCCGGTCAGCACGATGGGAACCCGCGGCGCCCCCAGCCGCTGGCACAAGACTTCGCCACTGAACTGCAGGCGATCGGTGCCGTGGGTGATGACCAGACCGTCATGGCTTTGCTGATAGACGTTGGCGACGGTGGCGATGCGGTCGTGGTCGTCGTCGTCCATGAACTGGGAGTCTTTGTTCATCACCGGGATGCGTTCAATCTGCACACCCCGCAAGATGAGCCCAGCCAGCATGATTTCCAGCACGGAGCGCTGGTTGCTGATGGTCCCGTCGGACTCATTGTACGTCTTTTCGATGGTGCCGCCCGTCGAGAGCAGCGCGATGCGCCGGGACATGACACGGGTGGTCGCCCACCGGGGCCCCTCCGTCAACCCGCCCGGTTGTCGGGCGACCGATTGTTCGACGGCTTTGGTTGCGCCGGAGCCTGTCGATGGAGAATATGGCGGACCACCCCCGGGATTTCTCCATGAGCACCCTCATCCTCCCCCTGTTGCCCCTGCGCGACATTGTCGTGTTCCCCGACTCGCTACAGGCGCTTTTTGTTGGGCGTCCCCGTTCGGTGGCGGCCCTGGAGGCGTCCATGCGGGCCACTGGTGACGTCGAGAGGCGCATTGTGTTGTCGGCCCAGCGGACGTCCAAGGCGGAGGAGCCCGGTACCGAGGATATGCACGCCATCTGCGCCATCGGCGTCGTGCGCACGTTGCTGCCGCTGCAGAATTCGATGACCAAGGTGCTGGTCGCTGGCGAAGAGCGTGCCCGGATCATTCGCTTCCTGCCGGCGTCGGAAGCCGGTTTTGCCGTCGAAGGCGGTGTCGATCCCTTCGTCGTCGAGGTGGAGCGGATTTCCGACCTGGAGATCGAGCCTTCTCCCGAGGCCATTGCCGAACTGATGCCGCGGCTCATGGACACCTTTGAGGAGTTTGCCCGCCTCTCCAAGCGGTTGCAGCCCGAGGTGCCAAAGAACGTTGCCGAGATCGTCGAGCCCGGCCGCCGCGCTGAT
>CAJBHN010000884.1 GCA_903952805.1 uncultured Myxococcales bacterium
AACGACTCGAAGGACAATCGCGCGAAGAACCGCCGCGTGGTCTTCACCATCGAGAACGCAGCGTCGTCGAAGTAGCTCGGGCCAGCCAGGTCAAGACATGACCATGCCCGGCGCAAGCCGGGCATGGTCATGTTTTGGGGCCTGAAGGGCGTCGACAAGGCCCGGCTCAGCGCCCGTGGTTTCGGCGAGACGAAGCCGGTCGTCGACAACGACTCGAAGGACAATCGCGCGAAGAACCGCCGCGTGGTCTTCACCATCGAGAACGCGTCGTCGTCGCAGCCGAACTGAGCCGCGCTCAGCGGACAAGAAAAAGGCCCGGCGCGAGCCGGGCTTTTCTTGTTTGGGCCGTGAGTGGCGGTGGTGGCGGTGCGGTAGGCAGGGGGCGCACCCCGGGTTCGTCAACCAGCGAAGCGAGGGGGCCGGCGCTCCCTCAGGGCAGCCAGGCCTTCTTTCAGGTCGGCGCTGGCGTAGCTGCCGGCCTGGGCCGACGCCTCGCGCTCCAGGGCCGCGCGCAGGGCGACATGGTCGACCTCCAGCGTGCGCTTGAGGCTCTTGACCGCCTCGGGGCTCTGGGCGGCAATCTGGTGCGCCAGGGCCAGGGCTCTGGCCAGCGTGTCGGCAGCGGGGGCGCTGTCGAGGGCCAGGCCAAAGCCGACCGCGTCGGCCCCCGAGAAGCGGCGTCCGGTGAACAGCACGTCGGCGGCACGCTGGGGCCCCACCAGCCGCGGGACAAAGTGGGTGGCGCCCATGCCGGGGTGCAGGCCGAGGCCGACAAAATTGAAGGCCAGGGTGGCGTCGTCGGCGACGACCATCATGTCGCAGGCGCAGGCCACGCATAAGCCGGCGCCGATGGCAGGGCCCCGCACCGCGGCGATGGTGGGGACCTCGAGGTCGAGGAGGCTGAGGTAGCGGCGGTAGAACCCCAACATGTGGGCCCGGGCATCGGCGAAGGACGACTGCCGCAGGCGCTCCAGCATGGCGAGGTCACCGCCGGCGGAGAAGGCTTCGCCAGCACCAGTGAGGACGACCGCGCGGACGTCGTGGCGGGCGGCGACGGCGGCGACGGCGACCTTGAACGCATCGCCCAGCACCTCGGTCAGCGCGTTTTTGCGGGGCACGTCGTTGAGGGTCAGCGTTGCAACACCACCGTCGAAGTCGACGTCGACCCGGGGAGCGGTCGTCGTTGCGGTCACGCCCGGGCCCCGTCCGGGGGCACCGACGTCGTTGGCAGCGACGTCACGGTCTTGACCCGGGGGCGCTCGCCGCGGATGTCCTTGACGGTGTCCAGCAGGGTCTGGCCGGCGTCGCGCGCCTCAAAGCCGAGTTCACGCTCGGCCTTGCGGCTGTCGCAGTACCAAAACGACGACGCCATTTCGGCTTCGATTTGGGTGACTGGCAAGGTGGCGCCGACCAACGACGCCGCCTTCTCCAAGAAGCCGATGCCCCACGTCGTCATCGAGCGAGGCAGCGTGATGGCCATGGCGGGACCCTTGACGCCACTGACTTGCTCCAGCCGCTCAAAGAACTGGGCGAAGGTCAGGTTGACGGCCCCCAGCAAATACCGCTCGCCCGGGCGACCCTTGCTCAGGGCCGCGACGACGACGTCGGCCACGTCGCGGGCGTCGACGAAGGAAAATCCGCCCGAGGGCACAATGGGAATCTCTCGCTTGAGGTAGCGGCGCACATCTTCCGTCGAGGAGCCGCGCACATCGCCAGGCCCGAGCGCCAACGACGGATTCAGCGTCACGAGTTCGGTGCGGGTGCCGTCGACGAGGTCGGCCGCGGCGCGTTCGGCAAGCCACTTCGACAGGTAGTACGGAAAGCGGGCGAGCTGCTCAAACGGCGGCGCGTCGTCTTCGCGGTACACCATGTCGGGGTCGGTGCCGACAGCGACGGTGCCCGAGGTCGACAGATGAATAACGCGTTGGACGCCAGCGTCGACGGCGGCGCCCACGACGTTGCGCGTGCCAATGGTGTGCAGGCGCAGCATGGTGCTGGCGTCGGCGGGGTTGCGGCTGACGAGGCCTGCGCCGTGGACGACGAAGGTGGCGCCGTCGACGGCGGCTGTGACGGAGTCCTTGTCGAGGACATCGCCCCGCACGACCTCAGCACCGGCGGCGACCAGGGCCGGTTCGGGCGAGCGGCACAGGGCTCGCACGCGGTAGCCGGCGGCGAGCAGAGCGTCGACGGCGTGGCGACCAATGAAGCCGGTGGCACCAGTGACCGTGACGAGGGTCATCATGTTCTTCGTGTTGGACGGCGTGTTCGGCATGGCCCTGCCTGCCACAGCTCACGGCCCCTGCAAAGCGCTCGCTCCTTCGCCGGCCGCTTGTCAGGCGTCATGCGCGTCGGAACGTCACTCCGATGGAGGAGCTGCGGCCGGACCGGCTCGCAATGGCAGCTCACGCATGGCCAGGGCGAGCAAGAAGCCCAGCACGGCAAAGGCGATGGCGATGGTGTAGAGGCGGGCCACGGCCTCGGTGAAGGCGGTCTTGAACGCCATGCCGATCTGCTGGATGCCAGCGACGGCTCCGGCCTCGGCGGCGTCCAGGCCGGCCCGGGCTTCGGCGGGCGACGCGTCACCAAGGGCGGCCCGTCGGGCAGCGAAACCTTCGTGGATGCGGGCGACGATGGCTTTTTCGTCAAAGGAGCGGACAGCGGGGCCTTCGTCGCCCCCACCCGTCGCCGGGGCCTCTCTCATGGCGGCCATCTGGGCAGCGACCGCGGGGGGCAGGGCGGCGTTCGCCTCTGCCATGCGCTCCTCAAGACGGTGAGCCAGCGTGAGGCCAAAAATATTGCCAAAGATGGCGATGCCGAGGGTGCTGCCCAGGGAGCGTGACAGCGTTGCCAGCGAGGTGGCTGCGCCAATGTGGCGAGGCGGTACAGCCATCTGGATGTGAAGGTTGAAGAGGGGGATCGACGGACCAAGGCCGAGGCCCAACAGCACCATCCGGACCGCCATGCCGCCGCTGCTGACGTCGACGCTCAGGGTCGTGCTCATGACCACGAAGCCAACAATCAAAATAGCCAAGGACCCCAGCAACAAGGGCTTGTAGCGCCCCACCCTCGAGCTGACCTGACCCGCGACGATGTTGCCAGCCACGATGCCAAAGGTGAGCGGCGTCGTCGTCAGGCCGGCGCCGGTCGCCGACGCACCGCCGACATTCACCATGAAGAACGGCAAGAAGACGATGGCCCCGAGAAATGTC
>CAJBHN010000885.1 GCA_903952805.1 uncultured Myxococcales bacterium
ACCCAGAGCAAGCTGTGGCTGCTCGCTCCCCTGGCGCTGTAATGACGATGGAGCACACCACACCGGATATGGCGCATTCATTTCTCCGTCGGGCCTGGCGGGGCCTGCTGACCCCCGTTGGTCGTCGAATCCCCATGCGCAATGGTCGAGGCGCACCGCATGGCGTGGCGCTGCTGACGGTCATGGTGGCGCTCGCTCTGATGAGCGCTGTCGTCACCGATCTCGGCACCAACGAACTGGTGCGCTATCGTTTGGCGTCCAACGACCGCGACGCCCTCAAAGCACAGGCTCTCGCCGAGTCGAGCTTGAACATCGCGCGTCTCTTGTTGGCGATGCAGTCTGCGGTGCAGCCACTCATCACCCAGCTGGCTGGTCTTGGTCTGCCGCTCCCAGCGCTGACCTTTTGGGAATTGGTGCCGCTCGATAGTGAACTCTTGAAAGGCCTCATCTCGGGCGACATCCAGCAGACGGTCGGCATCGACGTGAGCGCCTCGCTGGAGGATCGCAAAACCCGACGCACCGAGAAGCTCGAAGAACGCCGGGCCTCCTTCGACACCAACAAGGAGGGTGCCGGTGCAGGGCCCTTCGAAGCTCCCGAGGGAGGTTTTGGTGCCTTCGATGGCCAGTTCACGGCCACCATCGCCGACGAGGAGCGCAAAGCCGCCTCGCTGCGCGGCTGGGCCCGGGCGACCACGGCGCAGCAGCGCTTTCCGTACGCCCAACGCCTGTTCACCGTCCTGCAGCCGGAGCGCTACGACTTTCTATTCGACGAACGCGACAGCCAGGGTAATCGCACCGACCGTTACGAACTCATCGCGGCACTCTACGATTGGATCGATGACAACCAGGAGTCTACCGACGCTCGCGCCGACAAGGACAATTGGGGCCGCATCACCCAGGGCAGCGAAGATGGGCTGTACTCGTCGAACTATAAGGTCGAACCCAAGAATGCCTATTTCGACTCACCTGGCGAACTGCGTCTGGTGCGAGGCATGAGCGATGCGCACCTGCGGGCCTTTGGCGACTCCATTTCCATCTACGGCGAAGGCAAGGTGAATCTGCTGTCGGCTCCCGACGCCAGCGTCGAGGCTTTGATCTTCGCTTGCTCCATGCCCGGCGACCCATTGCCCAACAATCCGCAATGGATGCAAGAGACACTGATCACGTGGCGGGAGTTCAAGACCCTTGGTCCTCTCGCCGGCGGCGGCCCCATCAACGGCGATGGGTTCGTCCAGATGCTCGATATGCGCGGACTTGAAGTGAACCCAACCTGCAAGGACATGGTCACCACCGAATCCCGCAACTTCACGGTTCAGGCCGTCGGTACCGTCGGTGAGGTCTCTCGCACCATTACCGCGGTGATGCGCGTCTACGGCGCCACCGAAGAAACCTATTATTTCGCGGTGCGGTGACTCGCCGCTGCCCCGGTTCAGCACCATCGGGTGATGAACGACCAGTTCTGCAGATCTTGTTCGGAGAGTTTCGCCATGGCCCAACGCATCGTCGGCATCGATCTCGGCAACTTCAGCGTCAAGGTTGCAGCCATGAGCGCCCGCAGCCGGGCACCATCGCCGCGCGGGGCCCCCACGTCGGTGGCCTTTGACGTTCTGGCGTATGGCGAGGCCGAAGTTCGGCCCGCTTCCGAACTGGAAGATGCCGCCGCCACCCTGCGCGAGCGGCAGGGTGAAGCACTGGCGGACCTCAAACGGCGGGGTCTGCTGGAGGGCGACGTCTTCGTCACCGGCCTGCCCGGCGACGCCGCCGCCATCAAGACGCTGAGCTTCCCCTTCAGCGACCGCGACAAGATCACGCAGGCCCTGCCCTATGCCCTCGAAAGCGAGATCGCCTTCGACCTTGACGACATTGTCCATCCCTATGTCTTCCTCGACCGGGGCGGCAAGGACGACGGCAGCAAACGCAAAGATACAGAGGTCATGTGCGCCTATGCGCGCAACGACACCGTTCAGGAAATCCTCGATCTGTTGGCGACCGCGGGGATTGATCCCAGGCATATCGAACTCGATGCCCTCGCTTTGACCTCGGTGTGGGAGAGCGTCTTCGCCCACCAGGAGCCCGAAGCCCAGGGGCCAAGCGAACTGCGCACCGCTGGCGGCACCGTCATCGAAACCGCCGACGGCGCCCCGGCGCCAGCAGTGGCCGTCGTCGACATCGGTCAACGGCGCACCAGCGTCTGTATTTTGCGCCTGGGCAAGGTGGTGTCGGCGCATACCCTGTTGCACGGTGGCGCCGACGCCACTCGCGCTCTGGCCAAGGAAATCGGCCTTTCCCTGGATGAGGCGGAATTGGGGAAGCGCAAGGAGGCATTCCTCGAGGTCGCCGGCGCAGTCGCCCAGTTTCCCGAGCAGCAGCACATTTCCGATGTGCTCAAGCGGGCCATGACTCCCCTGGTACGGCGTCTCCGCCAGGTCTTCCAGGCGACCATTTCCTCGTCGCGAGTGCGGGTGGTGAAGGTGGTGCTCACCGGCGGCGGCAGCAAGGTCATGAACCTCGACCGCTACCTTGCCGAGGAGCTCAATATCAAGGTCGTTCGCGGCGCTGAGCTCGCGACGCTCGCCCGGGGTGCCCAGAGTTCACCAAACGCAGCCCCGAGTGCGACCGAAGCCGACGTTGAGAGCGCCATGGCATTTGCCTACGCCCTGTCTGGCCTTCGAACAACGCGCTCCCCCGACCACATCGATTTTCGGGTGGGTCCATATGCTTGGCGCGGCGACTATGAATTCCTCAAAGAACGGCTGCCGGCGCTGGGTGCGTGGGCTGCGGCGCTGCTGTTGGTCGTCGCGGTCGGCTCCATCTCGCAAATCGTGATGCTGTCACGAGAGTCCGACGCCCTGCTCGCCCACCAATTGGCCCTGTGCGAACAAATCACCGGCGACAAGAGCGACTCCACCTCACGCTGCACAGCCCTTATTCGTGAACGAATCAATGGTACTGCTGGATTTCAGGTCCCCGAGGTTTCTGCGGTCGATATCTTCATGGAAATCTCCCGGCGCATTCCTTACGCGGGTGAACTCAGGCGCAAAATCACTGAGCTCGATATCACGTCGGAACGGGTGCGCCTCAAGGGCACCACAACCACCTACGAAGCCATCGATACGATCGTGGCCCGCCTGCAGGGGGGACGTTGCTTTCAACTCGTCGAAAAGGGCAAGGCCCGCAACATCAACGCCGATTCCGTTGAGCTGAACGTCACTGTCAACCTCGACTGTGCGCAGGCCCCCGGCGACGGGAAACTTCCCGATCCGCCACCGGCGCCGACGGCGGCGTCACTGTCGAAGTCGTCGACGGCATCGTCCAGGCCACCAATCCCCCCCCCCGCGCCGTCACTTGAGGCGATTGCGCCCGGCGAGCCAAATACTCCAAGCCTGGACGACCAGGATTCCATGCGCGCCAAATCGAGCCCGGAGCAGTTGGAGTCACGCCGGGAGCGCTTGCGGAAATTGCGAGAGGAGCGAACCGCCCGTCGGCGCCAACTCCTCGACAACCCGGTTGCAAATCCGTCCATGCGTGATCGATTCCAAAAAACCGTCCCCGCGCTCCGTGGCGCTGCTGGCGACAACGTGGGAGACGAGTGATGGCTGAGACAACAGAACCCAGCAGCCTCGCGACCACCATCGCCAAGATGTCCGACCGGGAACGGCGCCTGGTGGCATTGACCGCGACTGTCGCCCTGATCTTCGCCGTCGCCGGTCTGTCCTGGATGATTTCGGGGTCCATTTCACGACGAGAAAAAGGCATCGCCATCCGCAAGGATGAAATTGCCCAACTCGAAAGCCTCCGCAGCGACTACGAGCAGGCCACTGCCCGTCAGAAGGCTGCCGAGGCCCGCATCAAGACGGCGACATCGACGTCGCTCTTCACATTGATGCAAAAGGCTGCCCAGGAAGTTGGGCTGCCTTTGTCCGATCTCAACGAGCGACGCGTGCCCGTCAAGGACAGCGACCTCACCGAGGTCAACGTCGACGTAACATTGAAGGAAATCTCCATCGACAAATTGGTGACCCTGCTGGAGAAGATCGAAGGCAAAACCAGCGGTGGCGTCGTCAAGGTCAGCAAACTCAAGGTCAAAACCCGCATCGACAACCCCGACATGCTTGAGGTCAGCCTGACGGTCTCGACGTGGCGTGGTGGTACGGACGGGAGCAAGCCATGAACCGAGCGCTTCGTCTCGCCGGCTACGTCGGCTGGTTCTTGCTGTGCTTCATCATCGCCGCCGTGCTGATGTTTCCGGTGGCGGGATTGAAGCCCATGGTGGTCGACCAGGCCGAACGGGCGCTGGGCAAAGGCAAGCAAGGCAAAAATGGGGTCGACCCCATCGTCACCATCGGTGAGTTGGCGACGAGCGGTTTGGGGATCAAGGCCAAGCGGCTGCAGGTGCAGTTGGCCAGCAGCAACCCCGATCCCGGCCCGGTTTTCGACTTCGATAGCCTGTGGGTGTCGGCG
>CAJBHN010000886.1 GCA_903952805.1 uncultured Myxococcales bacterium
AGGCGGCGAGGCTTCGTGCTGATGGGTCCTCTTCGTCCGACAGATCGTGAATCAACTCGGAGTGGTTGTCGGCCACTACATGGCCGTCGTCGGCACGGCGCAGTTCGACGCACATGTCGCCGATGTACAGCAGGTCTCCCGGCGTGACCGGGGTGCTGCGAACCTTCCGGCCGTTGAGGTAGATGCCGTTGTGGCTGTCAAGGTCGTGGGCCGTCACCCCGAGGTCGGTGATGATCAGTTTGGCGTGACGGCGCGAGACATTCGCGCTCTTGAGGACCACGTCATTGCTCGGCTGCCGTCCGAGGTAGGTGACGGTGTTCATCAGCCGCAGCGGCGGGAACGCCGGTTGGGTGGCGTGATGCACCAACACAAAGCCGGTCTCGACTGTTTCCTGATTCTGCTCAGCCACGGGGTGCATTCAAGCACAACCCGGAGCTTCGACGCCATTCAGCGGCCACCAGCGCGCCATATCGCTCCATTTCAGTACTGGTTGAACTCGTTTGCCCCGCAACTTGACCCGGCCGTGCGCCGTCGTCGACCATCCAGCCCCTCATATGAACCTGGACATACGTCCGAGGAGCCACGAGCCATGAGCCAGGCCAGCAAGCAAAGCCCGTCTATGACGCCCAAGGGACCAAAGAGCGGCATGTACGTGCCCCCGCCGGGCGACAAACTCGCCGCACACGAGGTTGCCCATAACTTCAAGGACCTTGAGCCCGCCATGACGAAGGGAGAGGCCTTCGCTGAAAGCGGCCGGTGTCTCATGTGCTACGACGCACCCTGCATCACGGCATGCCCGACCCACATCGACGTGCCGTCGTTCATCAAGAAGATCCACAGCGCCAACCTCAAGGGGGCCGCTCGGGTCATCCTTGACGCCAACCCCATGGGGCATTCCTGCGCCCGCGCCTGTCCCGTCGAGGTGCTGTGCGAGGGATCCTGCGTCATGAACGAGGCGGAGCAGCGTCCGATCCAGATCGCTCGCTTGCAGCGCCACGCCACCGACGCCCTCCTCGAAAACGGCTGGCCAGTCCTGACGCCCGCCCCAGACAGCGGCAAAAAGGTCGCCGTCATCGGGGCCGGACCGGCGGGGCTGTCTTGCGCCCAGGAACTGCGACGCCACGGTCACGCCGTCACCATCTTCGATGCTCGCGCCAAGGTGGGAGGTCTCAATACGTATGGCATCGCCCAGTACAAGCTGACCGCCGAAACCGCCGTCGCTGAGGCCGAGACTATTTTGAAGCTTGGCGTGTCGGTGAAGTCGGGCGTGGTGGTTGGTCGCGACCTGCCATTTCAAGATCTTCTCGACGGCTACGACGCCGTCTTTGTCGGCTTCGGCCTCGGTGGTACCAATCAGCTGGGCATCCCCGGCGAGGTCAAGGCCGGCGTCATCGACGCCCTCACGTTCATTGAGCACCTCAAGGACAAGCCGTACGGGCAGTTCGCGGTACCTGACACCGTGCTTGTCATCGGCGCCGGCAACACCGCTGTCGACGCTGCCACCCAGGCGCGGCGGCTGGGGGCTCGCTCGGTGGAGTTCGTCTACCGCCGGGGGCCCGACCAAGCCTCCGCCTACCATTACGAATTGGAGTTGGCGCGCAACGACGGCTGCGGCTTTCAGTTCTGGGCAACGCCGGTGGCCGTCGTTGGTGGCGATGCCGTCGAGGGGTTGGTCGTCAAGGACGAGGCTGGCGTCGAGCGCACCTTGCCGGCCCAGCTCATCATCAAGGCCATTGGTCAGGAAAAGCGTGCCAGCGAACTGCGCGCCTTCGGTCTCGACGTCGACGACAAAGGGCGGTTGGTGGTCAACGCCGATCGGCGCACGTCCCATGGCCGGGTCTGGGCCGGCGGCGACTGCACCAACGGCGGCAAGGAAATCGTCAACGCCGCTGCCGACGGCGTCATCGCCGCTCGGGCCATGCACGCGTCATTTGGCGCGTGAGGCCCGCGCACCGTGTCGGCGCAGCCCAAGCATGGCTGCCTGCGCCAGCAGGGCGACGGTGACGAGGACAGCGGCCAGGGCCATGGCCTCCTGGGGGTCGCCATAATCGTAGAGGGCAAAGAGCACGACGCCCAGCGTGCTCGTGCCTGGCGCTTGCAGCAACACGCTCATGGTGAGCTCGGTGAAGCAGGGCAGGGCGACGGCGACGGCAGTGGCTGTCAGGTGGGCCTGCAGGAGAGGCAAGGTGACGTCGACGAAGGCTCGCACCGGGCCGGCGCCGGCGACGCGAGCGGCTTCTTCCAGCGACGGATGCAGTTGATCGAGGGCTTCGTCGACGGCGCGAAAGCCCAGCGCGGCATGCTTGACCGCATAGGCGATCAGCAAGAGGGCGGTCGTGCCGCCCAGCGCCACCACCAGCGTGACTCGCTCCAGCACGATGAGGCGCAACTCGGTGGCGAACGTCAGCACCAGGGCGACGGCGACGATGGTGCCGGGCAGCGCGTAGGCGACCTCCATCAAGCCGCTCACCAGGCGCAGGCCCCGGGCCGTCAGGCCGGTGGCGCGACGGCGAGCGACGACGACGACGACGGCGATGACGACAATGACGATGGCGGCGCCGACCGCGAGGACGGCGCTGGCGGCGGCGGCTTGGCGGACCTGGCTGCGGCTGAGGACTTCGATGACGTGCCGGACTCCGACGTTCGCCACCGACAGCCCGGCGCCGGCCCGCAGCATCAGGCCTTGCAGCACCAACGCGCCCAGGGGCAGCACCACCATCGCCAGTACGCCGACCCAGCTCAGCACCGACAATGGCCCGCGGGCGCGCCCCAGCTCGAGCTCCGTGGGCCGGTGGGCCTTGCCGGTGACGGTGGCGGCGCCCCGCGTCAGCAGCGCCGGCAGCGCAAAGGCGACGCCCGCGAGGCCGGCGAGGGCAACCGACAAACCAAGGGCGTCGGTGAGGGCCGCAGCGTTGCCCCCCTGCAAGGCCACCGCGATACGGGCCGTGACGACGACGACGGGCGGATCCGCCGCCAGCCCCAACAACACGGGGACGCCGTAGGCGGCGGCACCAGCGACCCACACCAGCACCACCGACGACAGCGCGGAGGGCACCACCAGCGGCAGTGTGACGTCGACGAGAGCGCGGATGGGGCCCGCGCCGGCCGTGCGGGCGGCTTCTTCGAGAGCGCCGTCGATGCCCTTCAAGGTGGCCCGCACCCGCAACAACACCACCGGCAAGAACGCTGTGCCCAGCACCAGCGCGATGCCGGCGGCGCTGTCGACGTCACCAAACACGCGACTTGGCCAAGCCCACAGGCCAATGCGGTCGTCCCAGGCCGCGCGCCAGGCGAAGGCGAGCAGGTAGGGAGGAATGGCGAGGGGCATCGCGAACAGGGCACCAAGCAATCCCTTGCCCCACAGGTTGGTGCGTTCGACCAGCACCGCCACCGGCACACCGACGCTGCCGGCGACGACGGCGCTGCCAAAAGCGATCAGCATCGTCTGCCGCAGGGCCTGCAGGTTCTGGTTGTCGGTGATGGCGGCCAGGGCAGCCACCGTCGGCGGACCGGGCAGGGCCACCGTCCTGCCGACGAGCACCAGCAGGGGAGCCAGCACGAGGGCGACGACGGCGACGACGCCGACGACGGCGACGGCTGAGCCCACGACGACGATGGTCCGCCGTGGACCACGGGAGCGTGCTCGGGGGTTCATGGCTGGTGCAGCAGCGCCAGCTCGACGGCGCGCAGCAGGCCGGCGCGGTCGAGGGATGCCTGCTCCAGCAGCGTGGGGTCGAGTGGGCGGTTGTCGAGCAATGTATGCAACGGTGGGATGTCTTCGGCGGGCGCGGCGACGCGGGGGTCGGCGGCATGCAGGCGCCCGACGTCGCCGCGCATCAGGGCCTGGCCGGCCGGCGACAAGATGAGGTCGACGACGGCGCGGGC
>CAJBHN010000887.1 GCA_903952805.1 uncultured Myxococcales bacterium
CTGCGGTGGTAACAGGCGCTGCTCAGCGACGCCCGCGACCGCCGCCGTCACGACCGCGACCGCCGCCGTCGCGACCGCGACCGCCGCCGTCACGACCACGACCGCCGCCGTCGAAGCGACGACGGCTGCCGCCGGCGCTGCTCTGGCTCTTGGCGCGCTCGCACACGATGGTGCGGGGAGCCTCGGGGGCGGCTTCGGCGGCGGCGGCGACGTCGCCTTCCATCACCGGCGCGAGGGGGTCGCGCACGGGGGCGGTGGCTTCGGCGGAGGGAGCGTCGGCGCGCACCGGCTGCGGACCGGGCTTCACCTTGCCGTGGCAGCCGGCGATGACGGCGTCGGCGACGTCGTTGTCGACTTCGATGTGCGAGGAGTGGTCGCGCACGGCGCCAGCGCCGGTGAAGTGGGCGGCGTCGACGCCCGACAGCTCGCCGAGGTACTTGGCGAGCGCGAGGATGTCGGTAACGCCGTCTTTCAGTCCCACCGTCACGTAGAGGTTGGTGGCGGGAGACAGCAGGGGCGCCTCGTCGTCGGCGGGGCCGTCGGTGCGAGGGGCAGCAGCCATCGCGGGATCGCGGGGCGCGCGCTCTTCACGACGAGGAGCTGGGCGCTCCGACCGCTCGGCGCGGGGTTCGCGGGCCGGGCGGGCCTCGCGGCTGTCGTCGCCGTCGGCCTCATAGGCCGGGCGGGGCTTCTGGGCGTAGTGGGTGCGCAGCAAGAAGGCGAGGATCTCTTTGACGTCGCCACGGCCAATCATGGCTTCGGCGACGGGGCGGTACTGCTCCATCTCCACACCGGACGCGTCTTCGAGGATCTGCACGGCCAGGCGTTCAGCTTGCATCCAGAGAATCTCCTTTTCGTCGGGGAGCGTGATCTCCTCGAACGGAACTTTGTAGGTCTTGCGCAGCGAGGTGAGGTGCGAGAGGTACTTGCCGCGAATCAGGCTGACGGCGGTGCCGCGCTTGCCGATGCGACCGGTGCGGCCGACGCGGTGGACGTAGACCTCGTCGTGCTCGGGGAGGTCGTAGTTGAAGACGTGGCCGAGGTCCGAGATGTCGATGCCGCGGGCGGCGACGTCGGTGGCGACCATCATGTCGAGCTCGCCGGAGCGGACTTTGGCGAGGGTGCGCTCGCGCTTGCTCTGCGGCATGTCGCCGTTCAACGCCTCGGCGCGGTAGCCGAAGCGACGAAGGTACGTGCAGACGAGCTCGGTCTCGTCTTTGCGATTGCAGAACACGATGGACGACTTCGGCTTGTGCAGCTCGAGGGCATAGAGAAAGTTGCGGGGCTTGGCCCACTTCTCGTTTTCCATGTGCAGCACATGGCGGATGGTGGCGACGTTGAGGGTGTCGGTCGACAGATTCACGCGCGTGGGATTGCGCAGATACTGCTTGGCCGCGCGCTCGATGGCGTCGGGCAACGTCGCCGAAAACAGCAGCGTTTGGCGGGGCTTGCCGTCGACGGCATCGGGGAGCTGTTCGAGGATCGAGGTGACCTCGTCCCAGAAGCCGCGGCTCAGCATTTCGTCGGCTTCGTCGAGGACGGCGAAGGCCATGTTGCCGAAGCGCAATACGCCCTGGCGATGGAGGTCCTTCACGCGACCGGGGGTGCCGACGATGACCTGGGCGCCGGCGTCGAGGGCGTCGACCTGGGCGCGCATGCTGGCGCCGCCGTAGATGGTGGCGATGCGGAGGCCGTTTGGGTGGCCCAGCCGCGCGGTCTCGGCCGAGACCTGCAGGGCCAGCTCACGGGTTGGGCACAGGATCAGGGCTTGCGGATATTTCTTGCTCGGGTCCAGCGACGACAACATCGGCAACGCAAACGCCGTCGTCTTGCCGCTGCCGGTCTTGGACTGCACGAGCACATCGTCGCCGCGGCGCACGGGGATGAACACCTCGCGCTGCACCTTGGTGGGGCCGGTGTAGCCGAGATCCTTCAGGCCCTTCCGGATGCCGTCGGGGATGTCGAGGTCCTCGAAGGTGCCCACGAACTGGGCGGGGGCCATTTCGGGCAAGGCAATGGCGAGGTCTTCGGGCGTCAGCTCAGCTTCACTCATTATCGACAGGCCATGGCGCTGCGGGGCGTTCTTGGCAACCGTGTCCCGTTTTGGTGGGATATTTTCCTACATGGGCGAGATGGCGCTGCTGACCCGGTGGTGGCGCGAGCGTCAGGCGCGTGTGGCCTCAGCCCGGGGGCCAGGACATGCTTCGGCCGCCGATGACGTGCAGGTGCAGGTGGAACACGCTCTGACCACCATCAGCGCCGGTGTTGATGACGCAGCGATAGCCACCCTCGGCGATGCCCTTTTTTTCGGCGACGGCGCGGGCGGCCAGCAACAGGCGCCCCAGCATCGCTTCATGGGACGGCTCGACCTGGTTGAGGCCGACGATCTCCTGACGCGGAATGATCAACACGTGGACGGGAGCGACGGGGTTCACGTCGTCGAAGGCGTAGACGAGGTCGTCTTGGTAGACGGGGACGGTGGGGATGTCGCCCCGGAGGATGCGAGCAAAGACGGTCATGATGGGCTCCAATCGTCGGTCACGGCAGGTCGGCATATGGACAGGGCGTCGGTTGGATGATGGCGTTGGCGCCGGCAAACAGGGTGCCTTCATCCCACGGCCGGCCGATGAGCTGCAGGCCGATGGGGAGAGAGGGCGAGGTTGACGTCGGCGCGCTGAGGCCGACGGGCACGGAGATGGCGGGGAGTCCAGCGAGGCTGGCGGGCAGCGTGAAAAGGTCGCCAACGTACATCGCCAGGGGGTCGCTGAGCTTGTCGCCCAGGGCAAAGGGCAGGGTGGGTGTCGTGGGCAGCAGCAGCAGGTCGACGTCGTCGAAGGTCCGGCGGAATGCCTCGGTCAGCTTGGTTCGGACCTTTTGGGCCTGCAGCAAATAGGCTTCGTAAAAGCCGTGCGACAACACGAACGTCCCCAGCAGAATGCGACGTTTGACCTCGTCACCGAACCGCGCCCGCGTCGCTTCGTACATGTCGGCCAGGCCGGCGCCTGCAGCACGCGGCCCGAAGCGGACGCCGTCGTAGCGGGACAGATTGGACGAGGCCTCGGCAGTGGCGATGACGTAGTAGGCGGCGACGGCCTGGTCGATGAGGGCGACGTCGACGTCGACAACGGTGGCGCCGGCTTGCTGCAGGCGGAGGGCGGCGTCGTCGAGGGCGGTGCGGATGGCGGGGTCGACGACGTCGGCCGCGACGATGGAGCGCAGCACGCCGACCCGCAAGC
>CAJBHN010000888.1 GCA_903952805.1 uncultured Myxococcales bacterium
AGGTACACCAGAACCCTTGGTCGTCGCCGTTGAGGCCATTCCAGAACCGGGTCTCGGCGTCCTGCCAGCCGTACTCAGAATCCGAGCAGATCGCGATCCGGGTAGAGATCTCCTTGCGCTCATCGACAGTGCGCTCGAAGCGCGGCGGGCCGTAGGCGGGCTCGTGCCAGATCGACTTGAACGGACGATGCACCAGACCCCTGATCGGCCCGGAGATGAAGACACCTTCGGCGCCCTCGTTGAAGCCGGAGATGTGCCAGACGTCGGGCTGGTTATCGTTGCCGATCCACTTGTTGCTCATGCCCGGTGCGCGCAGGTAGGCCGGGAGGTCGTGCCAGGCGGTCATGAGCCCATCCCTACCGGTAGGCGCGGAGCGCGGTTGATGTTCGCCTGGCGTTGCTTCTCGACCTGCGCCGGATCGGAGCCGACCGGAGAGTTGTTGAAGTTCTGGCTCTGGTCGATGTGGATGACGTTGCCGGGGCCGGGAGCGCCGCCACTACCGCCGTGAGCGTTACCGGCCGGCATCGGCGGTGCGCCGATCTCCGGGATACCGAACGGTGCATTCGTGGTAGTCCCGCCGGAGAGTTGCGCGAACTGGTCGGCACTCATACCCGGGGTCCAGCCCGGGGTCTGGATACCGAGGCCGCCCTGCATGAATCCGGTGAGCGGTCCCATGAAGGAACTCATCAGACCATCAGCCATCTGCAGCGGCATGAGGTTGGCGAGATCAGGCAGCCAGCTTCCGATGCCGAAGGTGTCACCGAGGAAGGAGCTGGCGATCGAGCCGAGGCCGCCGAGGTTGCCCATGCCTCCGGATCCGTTGCCGCCCATGGCCTTCTTTACCTGATCGGTGGCTTTGGTGGTCTGCTGAGCGACCTGGGTGTTGAGCTTCGACATATCGAGCGCCGGGCTTGAGCTGGGTGATGACGGGCTGGCTGAGGTATCTAGGCCGGGAACCATGGACGGCTGCGCCCCGGTCGGGGTCGCTGACGTCGATGCCGCGGCCGGCGCGCTGGGCGGCGAGGCACCAGGAAGCTGCGGAGACTTGATGGTGTGCGCATGGACATGATCCATGTGGTTCTCGGTAGGACTTCCCCGATCGCCCATAGGCGAGGAGGTGCCGTCCGCGTTCCATTGGCGCTGCTGCCACAGGACGTAATCGACGCCCAGCGCTGAGGCATTAGACAGCAGGTACTTGGCGACCTTGTCGCCGTAGGCCTTACCGGTTGCCGATCCCCAGTCGGGGATCATGATGTCGAGAGCCTGGCCGGAGAAGTGCTCGTTGTAGCCGTCCTGTGGCCGCCACCCGCCGATGCTCTGGATAGCCGGGAAGGCGTTCTCGATTGCGCGCTTGGCGTTGGTGCTGGTCTGGGTTAGTCCGCTCTCGCTGCCGGTGCGCCCCACGCCCATCCCGCTGGGGTTAACCACGTCGGCGCCCAGGAGTCCGCCGGCCGTGACGCCGAGGGGATCTCCGAGTTGTGGGTTGATCGACATCTGGTTGTACTTCGCGAAGAAGTCGTCCAGCTCGCGGCTTGCCGCATCAATGCCGGCGACCTCAATGGGAACCGAGACACCCTTGCCATTGAGGTTATCGACTTGGGCGCCGAACGCTGAGGTCTCGGCGGCCGCGGCTTTGGCCTTCTCTCCGGCATCGCTGAGTGTCGCGCGGAGTGTGTCGGCGCTGAATGTTTCGGCGCGGTCGGCGAATGCCTTGAGGCCGTCGCCCATGCTGAAGTAGCCCTCGGCCTCTTCGCGCAGCTGGGCCGCGTACTCGTCGTCGCCTGCCAGCTCTTCCTGAAATGCCTGAAACTTCAGCAGTAAGCCCTGAATGTCACCGATCGGGGCGATGATCTCCCCGAGTGCGCGAGCCGCTGCGCCCATCGAGTTGACGATGAACTCGGTCGCGTTGATGGCGGCGTTGCCGAGGCCGACGAAGAATCCGATCACGGCGTCTTGGTTGGCGATAACCCAGTTGCCGAGGTCGGCCAGCGATGCGTTGATCGTGTCGAAGAAGACGCCAGCGGTCGGTGAGATTGCGGTCTCGACCGAGTTCTTGACCATCTGCCACTTCTCGGACCAGTCCTGAGTGTTGGACGAGAGACCCTGGATGGTCTGGCCGTTGTCGGTGAGTGACTTGTTCAGCGACTGCATATCGAGGTCGCCGCGCTTGATGGCATCAAAGAATGGCAGGTATCCCTTGCCGAATACCGAGGCGGACAGGGTGATTGCTTCGGCGTCGCGGCCGGCGTCGATCAGGTTCTTGACTTCGGTGACCGTGTTCTGCAGCGCCACCTGGGGATCTTTGCCGTCTTTTGCGACGTTCTTCAGTGCGACCCGGAGTCCAGTGAGCGCACTGTCGGCGTCGAGGCCTGCCTGCTCAAACGTGCCGACGAGGGCGGCGGATTGGCCGAAGTCCAGACCGAACTCACGCAGCGCGGGACCGGCTTTACTCACGGTCCCAATCAGCGAGTTGATGTCGAGGCCGGTGGCTTGGCTGGCCTGCAGGAGTTGGTCGAGTGTGCCGACCTGCTCGGAGGCGTCGACACCGAACGCGCGCCATGCTTTGCCTAGCTCGCGGACGTTGACGTCCTGGCCGGTCATGCGGTTCAGGTCGAGGATGTTCTTCGACACGGTTGCCAACTGGTCACCGGTCAGGCCGAGACCTTGGCTGACTGATCCGACGACATCACCGATCGCAGAGATCGAGGACGCGGTGGTCGGCGCGAGACCCTTGATGGTGTCGTTGAGTGCGGTCAGGTTCGCCCCGGTGGCGCCGGTCTTGATGGCGAGCTTGTCTGATACCTCATCGAAGCGGGCGCCGAGGTCGTAGATCTCTTTAGCGCCTGCGATCGCCGCAGCGCCGACGACGCCAATGGCGGTAGCGGCACCAGCTGCCACGGCGGCGACGCCGCCCATTTTGGCGACCAGGCCGCCGACAGCGTCTCTCATGCCGCCGAGGGATCCCCCGGTGGTCTTACTGCTCAAGCTGAGGCGGCGCTGGCCGTCGATCAGATTGTCGTAGCTTGCGGCGGCTTCTTTATTGGTACGCGTTGAGTCGCGGCGGGCCTTGGATAGGCGCTCTTCAGCGGCGGCGATCTGGTCGGCCTTGCCGCCTTCGCGCGCCTTCTTGAGTTTCTCTTCCTCGACGCGAACCTTGCCGAGCGCATCGGAAGCCTTGTCGCGCAGCTTGCCGTAGGCGTCACCGGCACGCTTGAGGTCGGCCTCGGTGCTATCGGCGAAGGCCTTGCTTGACTTCTTGCCGACGTCGCCGAAAGCCTTGCCGAGCTTGGAGTTGACGTTCTTCTCAATGCCGTCAAAGCTGAGAATGACCGGCAGTGTGTAGTAGCCAATGTCGGAGCCGGAACCTGCAGCCATCAGCTAGGAGCCACCGTTAACGTCGTCCATCGACGCCGAGAACAGGCCCAGGAACTCCTTGAATTGCCGGAAGGGCAGGAGCTTAAGGCGGTCCCATTGCTCTTCGCCGAGCAGGCACTCGACAACTTCGTCGTACTGGCTGCGCCCAGAGGTCACGCGCCCAGCGGCGACGATCGCACCAGTCGGCCACTCGTCCTGGTCGCGCGGGAACGTGAAGATCTGGCCGGCCAGCTCGATCGTCACCAGCGCCTCGGGTGCGTCGGTGGTGTCCGGCTTTTTCGGCATGGCTACCTTCCTCGTAATGCGTTGGCGCGAGCGTTGTCGAGCACGGTGGAAACCTTGCGGTGGCCTTGAGCGATGCGGCGCTTCTCGTAGTCAGCGAGCGCCTTCGCCTTGGCGCTAGCCTCGGCGTGGCGCTCAGCGGCCTGCTCCGGGGTGAGCGGGCGGGCGGGGTGTACTCGGCCCGCGAGCGGCTCGTAGATGTCCATGAGAAGCAGCTCGACCGGTGAGCGGCGGCCCATCTCCACGGCGAGCGCGGCGTCGGACGGGAGGTGTGAGAGGCGGGCGTGGATCTGGCGCAGTGTGAGCCGTCGCCGTCCTTCGTCGAATCGCCAGCGGTCGCGGTAGTCAAGATTCCAGAACCGGGCCAGGTCGGACTCGACTGCGGTCGGCCAGGAGTCCAGCACCGCCAGGAGTCGCGGGAGTGATCCGAATGCGCGGTCAAAGAGCTGGCCGTCAGGACCGCGCTGATCTGATGCTCCGATACCGATGGCTGCGGCAAAGCCTTGGCTTGCCGGGACTAGATCGCGGCGCCGCGGTGCGGCGATAACGAAGTCGTCCCACTGATCGCCGAGGATCTGTTCAAGTGCCTGCGCGACCGCAATATGGTCAACGACCGATGTCCGGTCGCGCATGTAGCCGATGGAGTTTTTGACATATCCCAGCGGCCAGGTGTCGGCGTCGGCGGGAATGCGCCACTCGCGGCCTTTGTAGACCGCGGTGGCGTATTCCTCGCCAACCGCTTCAACCTTTACTGGGTCAGTAGTCGACATCGGCCGGCGGGATCGCCACCGGCTCGACGTCTACGACGGCCTCGACCGGCTCCGGTGCTACCGGTGCGGCCACGGGCTCGTCGGCGCTGACCCGCTTGGCGACCTTCTGCGTGTCGCAGAGTGTGGTCGCGGAACCGGCGTCCACCTTCATGCGGCTGCCAGCCTTGCGCTTGTCAGTGTCCTCAGTGAACTCGATGAGGACTAACGGGTTACCGAAGGCCATCAGTCGGGGATACCGGCCTGGATGGTCCAGTAGTCGCCCGCGACCGGGACTAGGGTGCCGGTGACCTCGCGGCCGTTGATGTCCTGCTCCTGGTTGTCGGCCGAGACGAACAGGTCGACGGGAGCCTTGGACACCCAGCGCTTCTTGTAACCGGCGTCGTCCACGAACTCCAGGGCGACGTGCAACTTCTGGATCTTGGGAACCGAGGCCGGATCGACCAGGAACTCAACGATCTCGTTGTCTTCGAGCAGGTTGAAGGTGATGTCGACCTTCGGGTTTTTGACCCGCTCCTTGACGCGACCCTGCTGCCAGGAGTTCACGTCGGTGCGGTCGATGCTGCGGGCCATCGCCACACCGGGCGCGCCCATCATCAGACCGGCGGGAATCCAGTCGGAAGTGAGCGAAGCGTCGATGCTTGCGGGGAGGTGGGTGCCTTCGGCGTAGGTGACGCCGGGCTCAAGCAGGAACACGTCGCCGGTTTCCCATACCCGAATGTTGCTGGCTTCTCCAGCCATGGTTACTCCTAGGGTTATGCGGTTGGGGGTTTCACGACGACGGCCGTCGCGATGGACGCCAAGTACGCGCCCGTCTCCGGGTCGCGCGTATCAAGCACGGCCGGGACGTTTTCGATGCGGGAGATCCCCGCGGGCCTATTGGCCTGAATGAAGTCGATTGCCAGGTTCACTACCTCGCGGGCTTCGGTGCGGCCCCGCGCGAACGCGGTTAGCCGGATGACGATGCGGAGCAGTCCGCGGCCGGCAATCCAGGGGCCGGTGTTGACGGCCACGCCGCCGTCGTCGGCCACCAGCAAGACCGGTGATCCGGCGACGGGGTGATAGTCGTCAGGGACTTCGAGGGTGGCGGTGTATCCGTTTTCTTCGGCGTCGAAGAAGTCGGCCAGGGCGTTCTTGATTGCCTTGGCCGGATCGAGTTGCGCCACTTACGGATTGCCTGGACTCATGCCGACCGAGCTGGCGGCCTTGGTGGCGATGCCGTCCTTGGCCTGCTTGTCGGCCCGGACGACGATGCCGACCACTTCGCGGTCGGTGGTGTAGATGTCCAGCTCGGCGCCGGAGTCCGCCGGCATGGCGGCCATGATGCGTGCGGCAGCTTCGCGCTTGCCGCCATCGACGGTCTTGAGGATCTCGCCGATGGTCTTGGCGTTGCGCCTGAAGCCTTGCTTGCGGGCCATTAGGCCTTCTTTCCGGTGCGGGAGCGTGCCAGCACGGCCACTCCCCCGCGGGATCCGCCGCGGCCGGACTGCCAGAGTTCGACCAGTGCGGTGCAGGTCTTGCCGCGGACCACGATCTCGTCGCCGTTGCGGATGACGTCGTTGATGTGGTTGTAGGTGTCGATGGCGGTGCGCACGCGCAGCGGGAAATAGACGGTGAACTCGACGTCGGTCAGGTCGCCGCCGGTCCCGTACTTCTGCAGCATGTTCCCGGGTGCGACTTCCAGCGGTGTGAGCGTGATCGACTCGGTCTGGGCGACTGGGTCGCCGTTGGAGTCGTTGCCGACTGTGGTGGTGATCGTGACGGTTTCGGTCACGGACGCTTCTCAAGCGTGTAGCGGTCGAGGACCGCGCGCTCGGAGTCGGTGAAAGTGCTGCGATCCTCAAGGGATCCGCTGTACTGGAAAGGTCCGATAACGCTGGGTGCCTTCTCTGAACTGAATGCGCCGCGCTCGATCGCGCCCAGGACCACGGACTCGAAGTCGGGCGCGGCGGCGTAGCCGTGGGAGAAGACGACGGTGATCGCGCCGAACATCGGCGTCCACCAATAGCCAGAACGCTTCGCAATCAATCCCCGGGCGGACCAGTTCAAGTCGGCGAGGACTAGCTCTTCGCCGTCCTCGGCGACCTCGGTCAGCTCGGTTAGCTTGAGGGTGGGCAGCACGAGAAGGTGACTGTCGGGGCCGTCGAGTGTGACGGTCTGGTCGGTTAGGACCGGGGTGACATGCCAGCCGCAGTAGTGCCGCGCCGCGGCCAGGGCGGCGTCGAGCTGGCGCTGGGTCTCTTCGTCGTCGCGGTCGAGGCGTCCGCGGGTGAAGGACTCCACCGCGACAGCATTGAGGGTCACTCGTCGTCGCTCGCCTTGGCGCCGAAGGCGGACTCAGCGGCCTCGGCGCGCTTGTTGGCGGGCTTGCGGTTCTTGTTGGCCGGGGTCTTGGCCTTTTTCTCGACCTTCGGCTCGGCCTGGGCGGTGAGCCCGCGGGCCTCAGCGTCGGCTTCGGACAACAGCAGG
>CAJBHN010000889.1 GCA_903952805.1 uncultured Myxococcales bacterium
CCACGCCCCAGCAGGGCTACGTCGCCAACCCCCACACGCCACCGGGCTCGATTCACAACACCGGCTGCGCCGTCGACCTCAGCGTGTGAGACACGAGCACCCGGGCCGCCGTCGACATGGGCTCGCCGTACGACTTCTTCGGCGCCCGCGCCCATCCCGCCAAGGAAGTCGAGCTGTGGAACAAGGGCCAGCTCAACGGCGAACAATGGGCCAACCGCCTGGCACTGCGTCAGCGGGACGGGATCTCGACGTCGATGACGCGCACCCGGCCGTCCCAGCCGCCGGAGCACAGGGCCCCGCCCCCGTCGCAAAACGACAGCACCGCGCAGCGCTCATCGTGGGCGGCCACATCGAGGCGGAGGGTGTCGTCGTCGTCGAACAGCTGCACCCGCCCGCTGCGCAGCCCCACCGCCACGCGACCGCCCTCGTCGGTGGCGACGGCATCGATGACGGCGCCAGGGAGGGTCAGCGCGACCGTCGGCACCCCGCCCACCACCCGCACCACCGTGTCGGTGGTGGCCACCACGAGGTGGGGCCCGGCCACCGCCACGGCCCGGCCGCCGGGGACCGTGGCGACGACGGTGCGGGCGAGGTCGTCGTCGTTGTCGGGGGTATGCACGCTGCGTCCGCGGCGCACGATTCGCTCAATGCGCCCGTCGCCCAGCAGGGTCCACACGGCGCCGTCCCCCACGACCACGTCGATCACGTCAAGGTCGATGCGCGCTTCGAAGCGGGCATTGCGGATGGCGCCGACGGCCACACCGCCGTCGGCCGACGACGACAACGGCACCAGGAAGGGGCCTTCGTTCCAGTTCCAGGCGAGCAGGGTGTCGTCGTCGATGAAGGCCACGTGGCGCATGCGGACATCGGGATCGTGCTGCCAGGCGGTGGGGAGTTCAGCGCCCGTCCGGGCGTTGTGGAAACGAAAACCCCCGGGGCCGACGGCGGCGATGACGACGACCTCACCCTGGGGTTGGACGGCGATGGACTTGACGACGCCCACGGGGCCTGGGACCTCGACGATTCGTCGACCACTGTGGACGTCCACCGCCAGCACCTCGCCGCCGCCGTCACCGAGCCAGAGCCTGTTGACGTCGTCCAGCACCAGGGCCGAGCGCCCATGGAGGCCGACGAAGCCGGCAACGGTGTCGACGGTGTCGACGGTGTCGACGGTGTCGGCAGCGACGGGAACCAGAGCGCCGCTGTCGACGTCGAACAGCAGGTCGGCGTCGCGGCGATGGCAGAGCACGGTTCCCGGTCGTGGACCTTCTTCGACGTCCACCGGGCCGCCGCCGAGTTCAATGGAGCCCCGGGCGGCGCCATCTTTGAGGTCGACGACGACGACCCGGCCCCGGGTGGTGCCAATGGCGAGGACGTCGTCGTGGGGCAAGGCCAGGCTCTGCAGTTGGCGCAGGCGGGTCGGGTCCACATCCACCAGCACCGGGCGGGTGGCGCCGTCGTCGTCGAGCCACAAGACCTCACCCGCCCCACACAGCACGATGGCGCCGCCAGCGTCGAGGGGCACCGCGTCCCGGATGGGGTTCCCCGGGGGACACGGCCGATGGACGGCGCCCCGACCGCCCTGGTCGACGCCGTCCACCAGGGCCAACGTCGTCGTCGCCCGCACGACGGTGTGCAGGCCGTGCCGAGAAGCCCGCTGGATCCGCCGTCCGCCATCAAGAGCCAGGCCGGCAATGAGGTCGTCGCCCAGGGGAGCGGGGCGTGATGGTGGCCGGGAGATGGCGACCATGCGGACCGTGGCGGCCACCACCCCCCGGGCCCGAGCGCCCACGCCGTCGTCGTCGTCGTCGACCATCGACATCGCGCTGGCGGCGAGACGGCGGGCGGCGAGGGCGTCGTTTGGGGCCGGGGAGAGCAGGGATGCTTCGGCTGCGTCCACCAGTTGGTGGGCCCGGGCCAGGTTGGCCTGTTGCCGCTCCCGACCCAGGACG
>CAJBHN010000890.1 GCA_903952805.1 uncultured Myxococcales bacterium
GGGACCAGTCCTGTGATCACGAAACACCACCCGCGGAGTACGCGCTTGAGCCGACTGTGGGGCGCGGCTTGGTCCGTCCTCGCTATCGTGCTCTTTCTGGCAGCCCACGTCTGGAGTGGCTCAGCACGCCGTAACGCTGGCGACAGACCACCGTTCAGCGCCCCGCCGAACCTCACGACGATTCGAATCCTGGCCGGTGGCCGAAATACCGCCGCTGCCGGCGTCTTGTGGGTGATGACGGTGCAGCGCCTGGGTGACGCTCGCTTTCACCATGTGGGCGCCCCCCATTTGGAGGACTGGGTGCAACGCATCCAAGACCTGGAGCCTGCTCTCATCACCCCGCCCCTGTTTGGCTCCCTGACCTTGATGAGCACCGCAGCCAGGCCAGCCGCCGCCGAGGAAATCCTGGCGCGAGCTGAACGGGCCCGTCCAGATGCATTTGAGGTCCCGTACTATCGAGCCATCAACGCATTTTTCGGTTCACAAGACATACCTGCCGCAATTGGTCACCTTCGCCGTGCCGCCTCCATGACCGGGGCGCCCGCGTTTCTATCGCGCTGGGCAACCCGGCTTGAAACGCAGCAACTGAACTGCTCCACCATGATTGTTGATCTGCAAGCCCTCAAGCAAAACGATGCCGCGGCATTTTCGAGCGTCGACGCCGACAGCGTGTACCGCAACTGCGTCGCTCGCGAGCTCGAACGAGCGATGGCGGCGTACCGAATTCGCTATCAGCATCCACCAATGTCCATCGATGCACTCATTAAGGAAGGATTCCTGACCGCGCCGCCGCCTCGGCCACCCGGGCAGTGCTGGTCCCTGGAAGCCACCAGCGCGAAGCTTGTCGATTGCCTCGACTGACCCCCGCTGCCACCACGTCTCACCACCCACAATCTTGAGAGCACGCGATGATGGAAGCATCTTCTGAACACAGCGAGCCGTCGACGAATCAGCTTTTGGCTGCTCGTGATGCGAGCGCTGCCCGGGGCTCAGGGTTTGCTGTCGAGGCTGTCGACCTTCACAAAACGGTTCCCGTGGGCTTCCTGGGCAAAGCACGGGCATTGCTGGATGGCCTGACCCTGAGGGTGAGCGAGGGAGAAATTCACGGTCTGGTTGGACGAAATGGGGCGGGCAAGTCGACGCTGATGCGGGTCCTGCTGGGCGTCACGCCGGTGCAAAGGGGAACGGTCCGGCTCTGGGGGCGCGATCCAGCCGACCCACAGGCGAGGACGGCCGTGGGATATGCGCCGGATATCGCGCTGTTCCCACCAACCTTGACCCCGAGGGAGATTGTCCGTCTCCATACCGCGCTCCTGGGCGTGTCCGGCCCGGAAGGCCTCGACATCTTGAACCAGCTTGGGCTGCTGTCACACGCGGATCGCCCGGTGCGCATATTCTCCAAGGGCATGGCCCAACGCTTGTCGCTGGCGGTGGCCCTGTTGGGCACGCCCCGCTTGCTTCTGCTTGATGAGCCGATGAGTGGGCTCGACCCCGAGGGGCGCCACCTGGTGCGGCGACTGATTCGACAATCCCATGCATCAGGCATGACGATTCTTTTTTCATCACACGTCCTCGCTGACGTGGAAGACCTGTGCTCACGCGCGACCATCATTGACGGCGGCCGCACGCTGACGAGCGGCGCGGTACGGGACATGACCGCCGGCGACGGAGGATTTACGCTGATGTATCGCTGCCATGAGGCGATAGCCCTGCCAGAATGCCACGCGCACGAGGCCCGCGACGGCGACGGACTGTGGGAAGCACGTTTCACCAATGCTGCTGGCCTTGAAAAAGCCCTGGCATTGCTGAATTCGATTTTGCACGCCGAAATCCTGACCATTCAATCGAACCGGCGTGGCTTCGAAGACTACCTCCACGCACTGCTGTCATCCAACCAAGCGATCCACCGAAGCGAATCGACCTAGAAAACGGAAATCTCCATGCTTGTGGTTCAGACCATGCTCAAAGCGTTGGTGCGGGGGCGATTGCATATCGGCCTTGTCACCGCCGGAGCGATGTTCGTTTTTGTGGCTGTCCTGCTGCAAGAACTGGCCATCGGCGAAAGCCAGCGGGCATTGGTGGCGATTGGCCTGGCGGCCCATGCGCTGGTGACCGACGCCACCGCGATCGCGACGGCTTTTGTCCTGACCGATACGTTTCTGATCGGACGTGGTGCCATACCATTGGTGGCACGACCGCGGTCTCGCGCCTCTTTCGTCGTCTCCGCTGTAATTGCTCTATGTATTGCCACGACCATCAGCAGTCTGGCATTGGGTTCCGCGCTCGCTGCGGTCGCCTCGATATACGACGCACCGGCCCCCCTCGTGCTGCTGGCCGCTTCGGTGGCCACCGGCGAAGCGCTCATCTTGGGGCTGGTCGCCATGGCGTTGCGCATCCGATTTGCCAGTGTGTTTTCAACCGCCACCGTGTGTGCTGTATTCCTGATGGGGAGACTCTCGGGTCTCCTCGCCGAGATGCTTGAACGCGGAACGTTCGGCATACTAAAGCCCATTCTGTCTGCATTTCACGCCATCGTGCCTAACCTGCGACTCTTCGATTGGACTTTTTTGGCGGTGGGCGGCGTCGGTACGGCCAGGGCCGTAGTGCCAATAGTCTATGCCCTGCTGTACGGCTGCGCCCTGGTCGTGCTGGCCATCCTGATGCATCGGCGGGCCGACTTCGCCCGGGAGGACAGATGAACAACACCACTGCAGGCGCTGTGGAGGCCGCCTTGACGCCGTGGCGTGGCATCGTCGCGCTCATCGTGCTGACGTGCGTCGCCTATCTGGGTGTGCTGGATAACGGGTTTGTCGGCTTCGACGACCCGTTGCTCGTGACCAACAACGACGACGTCCGACAGGGACTCACCCTTTCCGCCCTGAAGAAAGTCTGGACCGTCCCGGTGCTGGGCAACTGGACGCCGCTGGCGTGGATGTCGCACATGATCGATATTGAAATTTTCGGCCTGTGGGCTGGCGGTCATCATATGAGCTCCGTCGTCATCCACGCCTTGGCAGCCATGCTGCTCTTTCTCGCCTGGATTCAGCAGCGGTCGAAAACCGAGGGGTTTTTCCTGGCCCTGGCTTTCGCGGTTCATCCGGTTCACGTGGAATCGGTCGCCTGGATTTCCGAACGCCGCGATGTCCTGTCCATGCTGTTCTTTTCACTCATCCTGCTGGTGTGGCTCAACGACCGAGTGCGGCAATCCGTCGGCGGGCGCGTAGCGGCGCTGACTCTGCTCATTGCGGCACTCTTGTCGAAATCTACCATGGTTACGGTGCCCGCCGTGCTGGTGCTGGTCGACGTCTTTCTGCTTCAGCGGACTCGGCAGACGTCGCTGCCGATGCTTATCCTGGAGAAGCTCCCCATGGTGGTGGCCGTTGCCATCGTCGCCGTATTTACAGCCGTGGCGCAGGAACCCTCTCACCTCGACCCGGAGAATATCGGATTTCGCATCGTGGGCCTTTTCGTCGCCTATGCCCACTATGTGGAGAGCTTCATCGCTCCCCACGCCTTGGCGGCCCTGTATCCCCGTCCAACGGTCTGGCCTCTCGGTGATATCGCCACTTCTGCAGCCGTGCTCTTGATGGCGCTGGCGACTGCCGTCTGGCGATACCGTCGCACCCGCGACCCCCTTATTCCCCTCGGCGCCCTCTGGTTTGGCGGAACCCTCATCCCCATGATCGGCATCTTGCAGGTGGGTGCTCAGGCCTACGCTGACCGCTATTTATATTTCCCCTCGCTGGGCCTCTTCATTTTCCTGTGGGGACTCGCAGGGTCCGTCAGCGACGATATCAAAGGCAGCGTGCTGGTCTGCTGGTGCCTGGCCCTCACTGTGATGACCAGCCGTCAGGTCGAGGTCTGGGAGAGCAACGACACGCTGTGGGGCAATAGCCTCAAGGTCGATCGACCGTGTTTGTTCGCCCTGCAGTGGTCGGGTAATAAGGCCATGCAGCGCTCAGATTATCCCGAGGCTTTGAAGGCATATCGCCAAGCACTCCGCTATGGCTCGCCGCCCATGCTCGCCATCACCATTGGCTATGCAGAGTACCGGACCAACAAAAAGGACAAGGGGCGAGGTTCATTCGCGGCGGCCATCGAACGCGACTTCGAAATCCCATCAGCTCACTACTGGCTCGGTCGCATCAACGAAGACGAGGGTCGCTACCTGGCGGCCATGGGGAACTATCAAATCGCCCTCGGACTCGGCTCCGATGACGCGTCGGCCTGGCTTGGGCTCGGCCGAGTGGCCACGCGGCTTGGTCGGCGAGATACCTTTGATGCTGTCGAAGCAGCGCTGCTTCGGCTGCGTGAACACGGCGAACCCGCTGTCGCTGGCTTCTCGCTCGCTGCGCTGGCCTGGCAGGACGGGCGCACTGGCGACGCCAAGACCCGTCTTGACGAAGTCCTGGAGCGGGTGCCCCAGCTGGTCGATGCCATTGCCATGCGGACGGCGATGGCGTTGGGCGGTGACGGATTGGCTCGCGACGATGCCACAGCCAACAGGCTGCTGGCGCGTCTGGTCGATGCCGAAGGACTTGGCGCTCGCTGGGTGGTGCTGGCTCGCCTGCAGAACCTGCTTGGCGGCGCTTCGTCGGCAGACGCGCCGGACCCGTGGGCGGAAAATCGGCAGCTGATATCGACCTATCACGACGCGAAATGGAAGGAACTCGCCAACAGAATGCTGGCCCTCGACAACGACAAACGGCGCTTGGCTGCCGATGCGTGGCGACAAGAAATCATCACCTTGGTCCTGGACGATGCCTTGTCGGATTTCGAGCCGACCGGGATCGTCGAATCGGTCCACCTTTGAGCACTGTTCCTCGCTGCTGACCGACCCGTCGCCGTCGCCGTCGCCGAAAGACTGGTGCATGCGGATTGGCATGCACCAGTTCGCAACGCATGGCTGCGACGAACCTGAGCTCTCAGGTCCCGGGTCGGGCGCCCATCAATGGTGGCCGACGACCTTCGCGCCGCCCATGACCAAAGTCAGGGGCTCGCTTGGTTGGGGCGCCTTCTTGGGCGCATGAAACGCGTGGTCGTCGTCGGGGAAGACCTGTCGGCGCACTTCGTCGACGTAGCTGCGGACCGCGTCGCCCACGATGGCGGCGCCGTCGACATACTTCTTGACGAATTTTGGCGTGAAATCCGGGTTCAGGCCGAGCAGATCGTACAGAACCAAGACTTGTCCGTCGCAGCCGTTGCCAGCACCAATGCCGATGGTGGGTATGGCCAAGGCCTCGGTGATCTCCGTGGCCAGTTCGGTCGGCACACCCTCGATGACGACGGCGTAGGCACCGGCTTCCTGCAAGGCGACGGCGTCGTCCATGATGCGCTGTCTGGACGCCGCGTCCTTGCCCTGCACCACGAAACCGCCCATCGCGTGGACGCTTTGGGGCATCAGGCCGATGTGGCCCATGACCGGGATGCCTGCCTCGACGAGGCGAGCGACCGTCGGGGCCACCTGGGCGCCACCTTCGAGTTTCACCGACGACGCGCCGGCCTGCAGCAGACGCGCAGCGTTCTTGAGAGCGTCTTCAGGAGAGGCCTGGTAGCTCATGAACGGCATATCGCCGACCACGTGGGCGCGGTTGACGCCACGAGCGACGGCGGCGGTGTGATAGGCCATCTGTTCAATGCTGACGTTGAGGGTGTTGCTCTCACCCTTGACCACCATGCCGAGGCTGTCGCCGACGAGGATCATGTCGATGCCGGCGTTGTCGAGCAGGCGAGCGAAGGTGGCGTCGTAGCCGGTCAGCATGGTGATGCGCTGACCATCCTTCTTCATCTGCGCGAGGGTCCGGAGGGTGACCGGCTTGGTGGTCTTGGGCGGGGCATGCGACGACATGCGAACTTTCAGGGTGCGCTGCGCTGGCCTCTGCGAGGAGGAGGTGCCCGCCGGAGAATTCCGGTCGAGCCCGACTGCCGAGCGATCCGCACCGAGTGAGGGCAGCCTATTCGTTTGACGCGTATCGCACAGCATCGTTTCTGCTGGACGTATGGTCAGTGCATCAAGGCAGCGAACCCGAATGGCATCTGGCAAGCTTGGGCGCAGGTCAGACCGCTCAGACGGTCACGACCAGAGGTCGCTCAATGCGCAGCGTGGTCTTGACCGTGGCGATGGCCCTGTTGACCTCAGCGACGTCGACGACGGCGCGAGCGGACGTGCCCGTCTCCCTGGGAAGTGTCGGTGCTGTCGAGAGGGCGGGACTTACGCAGGATGCCCGCAAGAATCCCACCGGCGCATCGTTTGGGTCGCCGGTCTCCGACGACCGTCGGCTGTTCACCCTTCGTTGGCGGCTGCCGTGGGTCGCGGTCGGCGGCGCCACCGGGCCGTCACCATTTTCGTCCGGTTTTGTCGCCACGGGTCTTGGACTTGAAGGCCTGTCACTCGTGGCCGAACCCATGAAAAATCTCTCGGCCTTCGTGCCGCAGGGTCAAATCGGCGAGGCCAACAAAATCGGTCGACTGCAGTTCGGTGCGCTGTCGTACACCATGGGTCACGGCAGCGTCGTCGACCGGTTCACCAACAGCCCCGATGGCCTCGCACGTCGATTTGGACTGCTGGGCGAAATCAACCTGGCGGGCCTGGCCGCGCAGGTGGCCGTCGCCGACGTTTTTGACGCCTCGGCCTTCGTGTCGGCCCGGATGTCGGGCCGGCCCGTCATGTGGTTCCTCGCTCCCGATGCGACGTTTCAGCCCAACGAATTCGATGTCGATCCGCGGACAGAGGTCTTTGGCATATGGAATATCGGCGTCGGTGCTGCGGGCGACTTCTCGGCCCCGGGCACCATCGGCCTGGGCCATGCTGTCATTGGCACTGTCGAGAATGAAGCCGCCGTCCTCGACAACCAGTTCCTCAAACTCATCGCCTACGTCGATCTCAATGGGCTGTGGACCACCGACGGCGACCGGACAATTTCAGGAGCCGGGCTTCACCCCGGGGCACGTTTCATGTGGGACCTGGTCGCCTGCCGCGTCGACATCGATGCCGAAGCCAACATCGGCGGCGACGGCTACTCGCCCCGATACTTTGATCGCCTGTATTTCGTGGAGCGGACCTCAACCATTGGGGGCGGCAAACCCAAGCTGGTTTTGGAGCGGCCCGCATCGTGGGGGTACCGGGCGCGGGCCGACGTCAGCCTGTTGAAATCCCTTACGCTCTTCGGCGAGATGCGCGACCAGCGAAGCATCCAAGGGGTCGCCCCGTCCAACCTGATCACCACCGTGGGGGCCACGGCGTGGCTGCTGGTGGCGGGTGGTGCCGTCACCGCGACGCAAATCGGGCTGGGTGACAACGAGCTCTTTGGACCGGGCTTTGTCGTCACAGCCGAAGGTCGCGTCGGGCTGGTGCTCAACATCGTCCACGTCGTCGGCCGGGCCTGGGAAGCGCACTTGGCCGCCGGTGACAACCCGGGGGGATTTGTCGTCGAGCGAGGTGTCTCGGGCGGCCTGGAAGTCAACTTCGACCTCCTATGACCGGTGTCTGACGCGCGCGACTCTTGCATCAATCTTGACGCCCTCCGATAGTGTCTGCGGCCAGCAACGGCCACGCGGACGGTCTTGTGCGTGAGGATCTCGTTTCTTTCCTGATGTGCCCGTCTTGTCAGGGCGATGTGGTGCTCACCCGGGCGATCCGTTCAGGTCGCACTATTGTCGCCGGTGACTTGGCTTGCGACGGTTGCGATGCGCGCTATCCAATCATCGAAGGCGTCCCCGATTTTGTTGGCGTCAGCCAGGAAGGCGACGTTGGCCAGACCACGGAAGGATTCGCGGGGAATTCGATATAGTCCAATTTGTTCCATTTGA
>CAJBHN010000891.1 GCA_903952805.1 uncultured Myxococcales bacterium
CGGCATCGTGACCTTTGCCCGCTCCATCGATGGCCTGACGATCGACCCGCCCCCTACCTTCGGCAACCGAAACCTCGCGACTGCTCCGAAGAACCGTCGCTATCGCGCAAGCTTCATCTTTACCGCGGCCCGCAACCGCCCCGGAGCCTGAGCCATGCACCAGCATCATCCCCACCACCCCCGGGGCTACGTCCTGATGGTGGTCATCGTGCTCGGCATCGTCCTCGCCAGCCTGGCGGGCATCCTGCTGTACTCGACGGCCCGTGACCGTGCCGAGGGCAAGCAGCAGCAAGCCTCGATTCGCGCGGTCTATGCGAGCGAGGCGGCTGTGGCCGTTGGCATCGAGCACCTGCGAAACTTGCTGGAGACCAAGACGGCTCCAAGTCCGGCGGACCTCGACGGCGTGGAGGTTGCGACCCGGACCACCCTGGGGACGGCATGGTCCAGCGCCACCTTCCCCGTGCTGAGCGTCAAATACTTCGATCCGCTCCGCAACGTCGTTCAAGACACGCCGACGTCGGCCTCCAACGTCCTGGTCACCATCACGTCGGGGCCCAACAAGGGCCTGCGGGCTCAGCAAAACCCCATCCAGGTGCTGACCACCGCCCGCATCAACAATGCCTCGGCCACCGTCGCCGACGCGATCCGCGTCGACCTCATCCCGGTGTTCCAATTCGCTGTCTTCTTCGACGGTGACCTCGAGTTCCAGCGCCCGGCGGAGATGACGATGTCGGGTCGGGTTCACGCCAACGGCGACCTGTATTTTTCCAATGGTGCGACGGTGGACTTTCTGAGCACCGTGACCTCGGCAGGCAAGATCCACAGCCATTCGGCGATAAGCACTTCCGTGACGGTCGGTAGCACCGCGAACAACTCCACCCGCTTCAACGTCGCGGGTACCCAGGTCAGGCTCGCCAACACGCTGCCGCTTGGCGACGCGGCACAAAAAACCTACCTCCAGAGCACCTTTGGCGTCGGCGGCGCCCTCCAAGACCGGACCACCGGGTTCGAGCCCATGTCGATTCCCTTGCGCATGTCCAGTTCGGCCACCTGCTCCACCAGCGCCCAATGCGGCTCGGGCCGCTCGTGCGTCAAGGTCCGGGTCAGCGATGGCGCCGGCGTGTGCACCAACAACATCACGTCTCGCCCCGACCAATGCTCCAACGGGAGTGCGGCCGAGTTTGCCCAGTCCCTCGCCGTGGAACTCATCAAGCGCCCCGCTGCGGACTACGCCAACGTCGGCCCGACAGCTCCGTATCGCACCGACTTCAACCGGATCACGGCGGTCAGCCCGGCCCGCTCCGGGCCCTACAGCGCCGACTTCGGCGTGCGGCCTGCCTTCGTCGAGAACCAACTGACCGCGACGATTCGTGACCCCAACGACATCGTCGAACTCGTCGTGCCCACCCGGGTGCCACGGGTCTCGTCGCCAGCCTCAGAAGATGACCCCGGCGCCGTCGTCGACCGCCTGTACTGGAAGGCGAATATCCGCATCATCGATGGCATTTGGTACCGCGGGTCGACCAAGCTGATTTTCGACCCCGAGCAGCATGCCCCCGGCCTGACCAATCCCGATCCCCTGACCGACCTCAACCACGCCTTCGCGCGCGTGCTTCGCTATTCATGGTGGTGGGACGTTCGTGAGAGTCGCGTGTACTGCGACGTCGCCGGCAACGACCACTGCGTCACCGACGGCGCCGAATACCAGCGCGGCGCCCAGATTCGCGCCACTGATTTCGACATGGCCGCCTTCATGGCCTTGTTGGACCGCAGCGATGCGCGTGCCCTCCTGTTCGCGGGGGGCGTCATCCCCAGCGGCGGCATCGTCCTCTACATGTCAGAGACCTACGACCCGACGTACGAAGACGCCAAGTCCACCGTGGCCCGCGCGGCCAACGTTCGGAATTTGCTCAATTTTCCAATCATGCACAACCATCTGACGACGACGGACATCAGCGCCGGGACCCATGAATCCCTGAACGGGCTCACGCGCCAGGCGGCCGTCACCAGCATCGTCAGCGCCACCGACCCGGTGCCGCGGACCCCACACCAACTCGGTTGGTTCCCGGAGAACCTGTGGGGCCGCAACGTCGCCAGCACCCGCTTCGAGTCGCTGACGCGGCCTTCAGGCGCGACCAATGAGGCCGTGGCTGCGTTCTACGGCAACCCGCGCGCGGTGACCGGCTTCAGCGACTCCAACGTCGCGACCTCAAGGGGTGGGTCGACCTGCGCCATTCCCGGCGTCGACTACACCACATTCCGCCGTCCCGCGTCGCGGCCGACGGCATTCGCGACGGCACAGTTCGCTCCGCCGTGTACGCAGGCTGGCGCCCAGCCCCTCGGCCCCGAAAACGCTGTCCGCGTCGTGCGAGCCCAGACGGTTCCAGACGGCTTCACCTTCGTCACCGACAACCGCTTGTACCTGCACGGCGACGTGAACGTTCGGACCAACAGCGCGGTGCTGTCCGGTGGGTTTGCCACCAGCCAGGACATCGGTGGCCGCATCGCTTTCATCGCAGATTCTTTGACGATTCAGTCCGAGCGCTTTGCCGACCGCACCCATCAGGGCGACGGGGGCTCGGCCAACTTCACCAGCTTCCACAAGGAACCGCAGGGCTACGCTGCCGAGGCGTGGACGGCGGCGGCCATCACCAACCTGGCCCGCGCGCTTCCGTGGAGCGCGACCGCCTCGACGCAAGGGGGGGCAGCCGATGTCTGCGCCCCCGTCGACGACGAGTTGCCGTTTGCCACCCGCATCAACGCCAGCTTGTTGATGGGTGACGTCCCCGCCTGTCTCAACGCCGGCACCGACGTGGGCAACGCCAGCGGTGGCGTCAACAACTTCCCCCGCTTTGTCGAACGCTGGGAGTCAGGTTCAGGCCGCAGCACCACGGGCATTCCGCTCCTCATCAATGGATCGATGGTCGGGCTGTTTCGCAGCGAACGCGGCAATGCCCGCTTCCTGAGTGCTGAAACCAACTCGGCCGGCACCGTCCGTCAGGCGCGGAGTTCAAGTCCCTATCCCGACGCGGGCACCAACAACATCTGCGACTACCGTCCGCCCCTGCGCCAATGGACCTTCGACGACGTGTTGTTGTCGGGCATCGACCAGCTGCCTCCCGGCACCCCTCGCGTGGTGGCCACCGACCGACTCCGCTGGGTCCGTCGCTGACGGCCTGCATCGGCTTCTGAACATCAAGCCAACAGCGCCCGCCAGGTTTTGGTGGGCGTTGTCTTTTTCGGGGGCTGTGTGGCCTTTGGTTGCGCCTGGCGTGGTGCGGCGGCTTACCAGGGGTGGTTGGGGGCCGAGTAGGCCGCCAGGCGACCCGGCTCCTCGGGTGACACGGCCAGGTCCAGGCGCATGACGAAGGTCTTGTTCCACACGACGCGAAACGAGACGCCGCCTCCCACCAACAGCCGCGGCGGTGCCCCGTCGTCAAAGAGCGCGGCGCCGGTGTCGAGAAAGAGGGCCACCGGCAGCGCCAGCGTGTTGCCGAAGACGTCGAGGGTCACAGGCGTCGCCCGGAGCTCATGCTGCAAGCTCAAGCGCAGGCGACCGGGATAGCGGGCCAGTCGAATGCCGCGGCCGACGTCGAGGCCGCCGATGCCCGACGACTCCACCAATCCCCCCAGCCGCACCCGTTCCCGCCATGGGGCGTCGCCGACGACACCGTCGACGATGACGCGTTCGGTGACCACGAAGGTGCGCGACGGTACCAGGGGCGCGTAGATGCGGGCGGTGACATTGCCGCCGACGAAGGAGAACGCCGACCCCCACGCGGGCTGCGAGGAACGAACGCTGGCGTCGAAGAAGAAGCCGCGGGTCGGGTTGGGTTCGTCGTCTCTGGTGTCGACGGCGACGCCGGCCTGCGCCACGCTGGCAAAGCCGGGCTCGCCGTTTGGAAATTGCAGCGCGTAGCGGGAGCCCGGATAGGGAAACAGGTCGCTGGTGCCGTCGCCGTCGTCGTCAAACAGGGAACCCGGGATGTATTGGGTGCCGCGCCAGCCGACGAAGGCTTCGACCTTGAGCGTGTCCTTGAAGAAGGGCTGCTTGAGCAGGCGGAAGCGGGCGTTGGTCAGGCCGTAGGGCTCAACGCTGCGCAAGCGAGTGTCATCGCTGTCGATACAGCCGTCGTCGCCGAAGCCGGTCGGGGGCGGGTCGCCGCAAAAAGGCATGGTCAACGTCGAGAACAAGCCAGCCTCGACTTCGAGGCGGACGGGCAGGTTGAAGGCGTCGACGGCGTCGACGCGGATGAAATGGTGCTGCACCAGCCTCGTCGTCGCCCAGGCCTGAAATGAGATCGCGGTCTTGTAGGGCCGCTGATTGAAGCGATGCCAAAAGAGCATCCCGCGCAGCCCCAGGCCGAAGCCCTCGTCGGAGTTGATCGTGATGCGCGGGACGCCGGCGAAGCTCCATTCGCCCGGGGGGCCATCTGGTGCTTGCACCTGGCCGGCGGACTCCAGCGCGGCAAGGCCCGCCGGATCTTTCGGTGATGACGACGTCTGCGCCGCCGCTGACGACGCCAACACCATGCCCAGGGTCAACGCGGTCGCCCACCGTTGCAGCGCAGTGCTGGCCACGTCGAACACGCTCAGTCCCCGACGATGGCGAGGTCGACGCGGCGGTTCTTCGCCTTGCCGTCCTTGCTCTTGTTGTCGGCGATGGGCCTGGATTCGCCGTACCCCTCGGACTCCAGCCGTGCTTCCTCGACACCACGAGCCATCAGCGCCTCCAGCACTGCCCTGGCGCGGCGCTTGGACAGGTCAAGGTTGGTCTGTTCGGCGCCAGCGCTGTCGGTGTGGCCCTCAATCCGGAGTTTCTTGACCTCGGGATGGGCCTTGAGCACCTGGCTGATTTGGTCCAGCAGCGAGGCGCTGCGTTGCTGAATGGTGTTCTTGCCGGTGTCGAAGAACACGGTCTCTTTGAGTTCGATCTTTTCCCTGGTGACCACGACGACGACCTTGCCTTTGTCGGGGCAGCCGTCGTCGTCCTGGTAGCCGTTGATGGTTTCGGGCTCGTCGGGGCATTTGTCGTCGAGGTCGACGATGCCGTCCCGGTCGCGGTCGGGGCAGCCCTTCAGGAGATCGGAAGAGCACACGTCTGAACTCCAGTCACTCCGCGAAA
>CAJBHN010000892.1 GCA_903952805.1 uncultured Myxococcales bacterium
CCTTGTTGAGCTCGAGGTAGGGCTTCACGTCGTTTTGATTGAGGTCGAACTTCGCCAGCCGCACCTTCTCGGCGTAGTAGCGGTAGTCCCAGCCTTCGATCTTGAACTTCGGTGTCTTCTTCGCCTTCGACTCCGCATCGGCGATCGCCTGCATGTCTTTCACCTCCTGGGCGACGCGGGCGATGGCCGAAGGCCACACCTGCATCATGAGGGCCATGGCGTTGTCGGGCGTCTTGGCCATCTTGTCGGCGAGACGCCAATGGGCATGGGTCTCAAAGCCCAGCAGCGTGGCCCTCTCGGCCCGCAACTGCAGGATCTCGGCAATCAACGCGTTGTTGTCGTGGGCGTCGCCGTTGTCACCTCGGCTGTAATAGGTGCGCCACACCTTCTCGCGCAGGTCCCGCCGCTCGGCGGAACTCAAGAAGGGGTCCATCGATGAGCGGGTGTTGGTGACGGCAAAGTCTCCCTTGTGGCCCCGTTCTTCAGCGGCGGCGGCGGCACCATCCTTGAATGACTGGGGCAGACCGACGAGGTCTGCTTCCTGAAAGAACAAGGCGGTGTCTTCGTCGGCTTGCAGGTTCTGACCGAATTTGGCGAACAACGACGCCAGCCGCTGGTTGATCTCACCGACTCGAGCCTTCTTGGCGGCGTCGAGCTTGGCGCCGGCGCGTACAAAGTTGTTCCAGTACAGCCACGACAAGCGCTGTTGCTCGGGTGTCAGCGTCGAGCCCTTCTCCGTCGACGCCAGATAGACGGCCTCGATGCGGGCAAAGAGCTTGGCGTTTTGCGTGATGCTGTCTTGAAACGCCGCCAGCTTGGGGTCCATCTCGCTCTGTACGGCTTCCAGTTCGTCGGTGAGCAGGTTCGACGTCCACACGGCGTAGATGGCGCGCACGCGAGCGAGGGCCTGGCCAGAACCCTCCAGGGCCACCATGGTGTTGTCGAAGGTCGGCGGGGCAGCGACTGCCGTGATGGCGTCGATCTCGGCGAGGTTTTCGGCCATCGCCGCTTCCAGGGCCGGCTTGAAGTCGGCGACCTGCACGGTGTTGAACGAAGGCCATCCCCCGTGCGGGCCCGTCCAGGGTGCCAGCAGTGACGACGGCGCGGGCTTCGATGGTGGCGACGACGGCTGCGACACGGCGGCTCCGATGGTGGTTGGTGGTGGCGCCCCGGCACAAGCAGGGGCAACGGCAACGGCGACGGCGAGAACAACGATGCGCTTCAAGAGGCCTCCCGGGAGGTGATGGCCCGCAGGGTGCGCCTTCGTGGTCGCCATCGGCAACTGCGACTGTCAGCCAGATCAGTGGGTTGCAGCGGCAGGGGCTGTGGTGACAGCCTGACGCCCCCCGAGGTTCCCCATCGGGACAGCGTCACGACCAAGCTGGTCAGCGCCGGCACCCCCGGCCACTGTCGTGCGCCGTGGCGATCCGTCGCCCGGGTTGGACCGGACCCGCCATGTCCCTCGCGTGTTCAAAAGAGCGCGTAGACGAACGGGGCGACGTACGACAAGCCACCGGTCAGCACGAGCAGCACGCTCGACAGCAGCAGCACCAGCAACAGCGGCAGCAAGAACCAGCGACGGCTGTCGACGAAGTGGCGCAGCAGTTCGATGGTGGTTCGCAATCGCAACATTCACAGCCTCACGAGGGACGTGTCAGCAGCACATCGTCGACGACGACGCCGTTGACGTCGGGGTGGGCGAGCAGAAAGCGCACGACGTCGACCGCGCCCTGGCAGATGGGTTCGCGTCGACCGTTGAGCGATGTGTTGAGCAGCACTGGCGGATGCCCCGCGGCCTGCGCGGCCTGCAACAGCGCATGCAGGTGAGGAGCGTGTTCGTCGACACATTGCACGCGCGCCGTGCCGTCGTGATGCGTTACTGCCCCCAGGGTTTCGCGCCAGGCTGTTTTTGTGGTCGACACGCCGGTCATGAAGCGGCCGAGGTCGTCGGTGACGTGGTCGAAATACGCGGCCGCATCGTCGCGGAGCACGGCGGGGGCGAAGGGTCGAAACGGCTCGCGGCGTTTGATCGCGGTGTTGATGTGGTCTTGCACGCGGCGGGGACCGGGAGCGGCCAGCAGCGATCGATGCCCCAGCGCGCGTGGGCCAAATTCTGAGCGCCCATCGACGAGCGCCAGCACCTGACCGCGCCATAATCTCGCAACGACCTCTGCGGGTACCACAGGCTGCGAGACGAGCCCGCACGCCGTGGCCAGCGGCACCATCATTGCTGCCGTGAGCGCCGGCCCCCACGCGGCGTGGGCGAGTGGCCGTGGAACGTCGCCGCGGCTGCGGCCGAAGTTCCACGCGGCCCCGAGGGCGCCGCCCGCATCACCGGCGGCCGGCTGCACGAAAACGCGTGCGAAACCGGAGCGTTGCGAAAGGATGCCGTTGGCGCAGGCGTTGAGGGCCACCCCGCCCGCGAGACACAGGGTGTCGACGTCGGGGCAGAGGCTGCGCGCGTGCTGGGCCAGCGCGAGCAGCATCGCCTCGGTGTGGTGTTGTGCGCTCGCAGCAACGTCGGCGTAGTGGCGGTCGGCGGCATCAACCGGGACGCCCTGGTCGTCGAGGACCCACGCCTTGCCCGGCCTGCGTGGCGGACCAAACACCTTCACGAAGCCGGCGCTGAAGCCCAGCGTGTGGTCGTAATGATGGGCAAAACACGACAGATCGAGTTCAATGCTGCCGTCGACGTTGATGCGCGCGAGACGCTCCATGGCAGCCAGCTTCGTCGGTGAACCCAACGCGGCCAGGCCCATCACCTGCTGCTCGCCTTCCAGCACTCGAAAGCCAAGCCACGCCGTGATGGCGGCATAAAACAAGCCGACGGAATGGGGGAAAAGTTGCCGCGACAGCAGCCGCAGCGACGTGCCATCACCTCGCCACACCGAGGTGCAGGTGTCTTCGCCGACGCCGTCGACGCACAAGACGGCCGCCGTTTGCGCTCCGCTGGCGAAGTAGGCGCTGGCGGCGTGACTGCGGTGGTGTTCGTCGTGGTGGATGCGCGTTCGATCGATACCGAGGCCAGCCGCGAGCTCATCTTTGACCCACAGCTTTTGCGACAACTGGGCGGCCATCGCCCGCGGAAACTGCCGCAGCGTCTGCGGAAACCCGCGCAGCGTGCTGACGAGCACATGCTCCAAACGCGCGAACGGATTCTCGTAAAACACGACGGCGTCGAGGTCGGCGGCGGTCATGTGTGCAGCGGCGAGGACGGCGTGGGCGGCGGCAATGGGCAGGCGCGGATCGCCTTTGAGGCGGCTGACCCGTTCCTGTTGCAGCGCACCGCGGAGCTCACCATCGATGACGAGAGCCACCGCCGCATCGTGGTACAGCGCCGACACACCAAGCACGACGCTCATGGCTGTGCCCAGCCCCGGGGTTCGGGGCGCGTGCGCTTCATCCACCAGGCGAGCGGGGCGCAGGCCACAAACAGCAGCGTCATGCAGGCGGCGTACAGCATCGACGACATTGTTCGCCCGGCGCGGTGCCAGCGGCGCCACGCCATCCACAGAATCATGGTGCGCACCCGCTGGCGCGCGCGCGCTTCGTCACCGTGGCAGACCTGCACGAGGTGGTGCCAGGTGTCACGTTCGTGTCGGTCTTCGTCGACGATGATGCCCGAAAACAGCCGGCCGGGTTCGGCGGCGCCCAGGGCGTCGATGTAGCCGCGAAATTGCGCAGCACCGCGGGCCTCGCCCACAAACACGAGAGCGAGAAAGTCGCGCTCACCGAGGCGTTGGTACAGGTCGTCGACGTCGACGTCGGGAAACAGCGCGTTGCCATCGGGGTGCGCTCGTTTGAAAAACGCGTTGGCATGACGGCCTTCGTCAAGCGCGTGGCGGACATACGAGGCTCGACGATCATCGCTCGGCGTCAGCCGCGCCGCCGCCAGCAGCTCCAACTCGCTGTTGCGCTCGGCCGCTGCGAAGGCGAGCAGGTGCGCACTGGCCGCGCGCGGCGACCGAAACGCCCACCACGCCGTCGCCCGCGCCAGATGTCGACGCAGGCTCACGGCGACACCGCCGACCTGGGCACGCAGGCCGCGCTGTCTTGCCACGGCAAGCACACCTCGTCGGCGCCACAGGGTCGGTCGGCATCGCACAAGGTGTGGCAACGCAAGGTGCCGAAGGCGGGGGCGGCGTGGTCGGCGCATACCGGCAGTACGTCGGGTTGGGCATGCAAGCAGCGCTGGAGGCAATCGGAACCCACGTTCTTGGCCGTGTCGACGGGCTGGGCGCAGGCGGTGGCGCAGCCAGCGTCGAGAGCGCCGTACATGGTGCCGCAGTACACGCTGTGCTCACGGGGCTCACAGTTTCCTGCGACATCACACGAATACGGGGCGCTCCAGCACAACTC
>CAJBHN010000893.1 GCA_903952805.1 uncultured Myxococcales bacterium
GTCGACCGCGAACTCTTTGTGTTCGACATCCGCGCCACCGCCGCCCACGTCCAGGGGCTGCGCCGCATTGGCGTGGTCAATGATGTCGAAGCCTCGACGTTGACCGATGGCCTCGACGCGTTGGCTTCCCTGTGGGCCGACGGCAGCTTCGTCGTCGATGATCGCTACGAAGATGGCCACACGGCTATCGAGTCGTTTCTGATCGAGCGCTGCGGCGAGGTCGGCAAAAAGGTCCACACCGCCCGCTCCCGCAACGACCAGGTGCTGGTGGCCGCCCGCCTGTGGCTGAAGGATCGCTTGCAGCAGGCAGCGGCGCTGGCGTCGTCGTCGGCAGCGATGTGTCTGTCCCGCGCCGAAGCCACCGCGTCTGTCCCCATGCCCGGCTACACCCACCTGCAGCGGGCCATGCCGACCAGCCTGGGGGCCTTCTTCGCCGGCCACGCCGAGAGCTTCCTCGACAGCCGCGACGCCCTGCTGTCGGCCATCACCGTCGTCGACAAGAATCCGCTGGGGACCGGCGCGGGATTCGGCGTCTCGCTGGCCCTCGACCGAGACGGCGTCGCCCGTGACCTCGGCTTCCGCGACGTCGTCATTTCGCCCCAGGCGGCCCAGAATTCGCGGGGCAAGATGGAGCTGTGGGCGCTGCAAGCGCTGCACCTGTTGACGCTCGACGTGCGTCGGCTCGCTTGGGACGTGTCGTTGTATGCATCAGCCGAGTTCGGCTTCGTGCGCGTCCCCGACGCCTACACCACCGGCAGCTCCCTGATGCCCAACAAGCGCAATCCCGACGTCGTCGAACTGCTGCGCACCCTGCCAGCGGTCGTCGAGGGGGCTCTCGCCGAAACGCAGGCCGTGCTGTCGTTGCCGTCGAGCTACCATCGCGATTTGCAGGCCACCAAGGCGCCCGTCGTGCGGGCCTTTGGTCGGGCCCTGCAGGGGGCAGCCCTGGTGCCGGCGCTGGTGGAGCGTCTCGAATTCAACGAATCAGCGCTCAAGGCCGCCATCAGCGCCGACATGTACGCCACCGATCGGGCCCTGGAACTCGTCGTCGAGGGCATGGCTTTCCGCGATGCCTATCGCCAGGCGGCTGCCGAAATCCCGACCTGCGCCGACCGGGACCCGGTCGTGAGCTTGCAGCAGCGGGTGTCGCTGGGAGGCGCTGGCAACCTCGGCCTCGAACGCCTGCGAGCCCGACTCACCTGATCCGCCGGTTCAGGGCTTGGCGGCGTCGTCGACGGCAAAGGAAAGTTCGACCCGTCGCCAGGTCTCGCCGGTCACGGCGGTGGACTTGCCGGGCACGCTGAGCGTGCCCAGACGCGACAACAGCGCTTCGCGAGCCACAGTTGTGCGGACGACGAGGCGGGCGCTGCCATGACTGAAGCGAGCCACGTCGACGTCGGTCACGTCGTTCGACCTCCGGAGGAGATTCTCCAGCAGCTTGAGCTCGGTGAAATTGACGCCAAGCAACGACAGCACCAAGCGCCCGCCGCCCTTGGTTGCCAGGGCCATTTCCCGACTGACAGGCGCCAGCAGATCCATAACGACCTCGTCGACGGGGCCGTTGCCCAGCGCCAGCACTTCGCTGAGGTTCGGATCGATCAGGCGGGCGTTCATCAGGCTGACCGTGCCGTGCACGATGACCAGCCAATCGACGTCGTTGTTGGCGGCTCGCTGGATGTTGTTGACGTCGGTGTCGCTGGACGGGGCTTCACCTGAACGCATGGTGACGACGTTGACGCAATCCCAGGCGGCGAGGGCGCCTTCGACGGCGGCGGCGGCCTCAAGATTGTCGCGCGCCTCCAGCACAGCGATGGTGACGGGACGGCCACCGGGGCAATCTCGGTGCAAGAGGGGCGTTGCCTGGTCGGGGTGGTTGGGCGGGGCTTGGGTCGATTCAGCCGTCGCACTCCCTGCAGCGATCAAGCAGGCCATCGTCAGCGCTGTGACTCCACGAAGAAACACCATCTCGCCTTTGGGGTCAGGGGTCGTCGCTGGCGGCCGGCGTCGGCAGTTGCGAGGCGCGCAGGACGTCGAGTTCGCGGGCCATCGTGGCACGCTCCAGGGCCGCTGAGGCCTGCTGAAGAAAGATCTCCAGCAAAGCGATGTCGGGGAAAGGACGCGCCGCCGTGCCATTGTCGGCGTAGAGCACCCCTTCAAGACCGCGAGGTGAGATGAGTGGTGCGGTGTAGGTCTCCCGAGGACGGGGGCCGGCGAGCATCGAAAACAGGCGCGTGTTCCATTCGCTTTCCCAAACGTGCTGACGCACGCCGCAGCGATTGGCGATTGCCCGGGCAAAGACGGTGTCTGCCTGCAGGGGCACGCGAATGCTGCGCACCAGTCGCCCGGGGTCACTTCCGCCGACGCCAAAACCTCCCAGCCCGACCAGTTCCTGGTGCGCGTGATCGACTGAGAACAGGGCACCTCGCACAAAGAACGCCGACGCAAAGCGCAGCAGCAGCAGGGGGATCTCCTCCTCGAAGCTCGGGTTGTTGAGTTCAACCAGCAGGGCTTTCAGCGTCTCCAGGCTTTTGAGGCTTTCGTCGGGGTTGCCGCGGGCGTCGACATGCCATTCGCTGCGCAGCGCGTCGGTCGCAGGCAGCTCGCGCGACAACTCGCGAGCGAGGTCGAAACCTCCCGTGGAAATGGCGGGGCGCTGCAAGAGGGCGAGCACCGGATTCAGGAAGCCTGGCAGGTCCTCCCGGCGCTTTGGTTTGTGCAGGACGACAGCGCCCATCGACTTGGCCAGCGCCTCAGCATCGGCGTGGGGCTCGTCGATGGCCAGGAAAACGCGCGAGCCCACGCCGGCCTCGGTGGCGGTCGTGAGCAATTCGAGGCCGCCCAGCAAGCCTCGTCCGGTACTCCGCGGCATGACGAGGTCGACGATGATGGCTGCGATGCCGTCTTGGGCGGCGCGGGCGATGCGGTTGATGGCCCGCTCAGCCGATGCCGCCGCCAGGCAAGGCACGCCTGCCTCGGCGAGGAGCTCTTCAAGTGCGCCAAGAAACGCCGGGTCGTCGTCGACCACAATGAGTTCGGTTCGGCCGGCGGGTTGGGGCGTCTTCCTTCCCCGATTGGTGGCGACCACGCCAAAGGGGGCACCCTGGTTTTCGAGTTGTCGTCGGCCGACGTCGCGCGCGAGCCCTTCGGCGTCGACGCCCGAGGGAACCGTCATGGCTGTATCGCCGACGTAACGCAGGGGGACCGCGGTGTCGCCCGTCACGCGGAAGGAAAACGAGCCCGTCCTCCAGCCCAACACGCGGGCCACGGCGTCCTCCAACGCTTCTGCAATGGCGTCATCGACCCGGACCAACAGCTGCTTTTGGGCTCGCTTGGCTTCGACCCTGCTCACCAGCGCTTCGATGGTCTCGCTGGTGTCGTTCACGTCGTCGCTCACGTCCTCGGACGCGAGCAAGCCCAGGCGCACCACCATGGCCCCCATGGTTTCAGCGCTGTCGTCCAGGCGGACCCTGACCAGCCGCCCACTGATGAAACAGAGTTCTGCGCGAGCATCGCTGTGTGAGACATCCAGCAGGCCCGAGCGACGCGATCGCGCGATCACCCGTACGACCTCGTCGAGGTCAACGTCATTCAGGCTTCCTGACAGCGGCCGCGACATCGGGGGCTTCCTCTGCTCATCCTTCGGGGCGACCAACGCGCTGTTGTTCATTCGGCCTCTGAGAATCTACTCGTAAAGTCGCCCACGTGAAGCACGCCCGGTTGGGACAGACATCGACGTCTCAGGTGTATTGGGCACGGGTCAGCGCCACCTGGGCGTGTCGCTGCCGTGCGCCTTGAACATGGGCCGCGACGTCGGCGTGGGAGGCAATGAGTGTATCGCGCATGGCTGCGGCTTCGATGGCATCGGCAAAGGCGCCACACGAGCGGTGTCGAAAGAAGCGCCAGGCCCGCAGCATCTTGTCCACCGAGCGGGTGACCGACCGGGGCAGGGCAGGCTCGAGGCCGGCCAGGGATCGGACGTCGCCACGTCGCACCCGCAGCAGGTGATTGATCTCGCTTTCTCCATCTCGCTGACCAAAGGGGCGCGTCGACGACAGGATTTCGTAGAGCACCAGGGCAAGGGCGTAGCCGTCGGCGCGGCCGTCGAGGGCCAGGCCCTGGACCTGCTCCGGCGCCATGTAGGTCAACTTGCCTTTCAAGATGCCCGTTTGGGTGGCGCCCTCCAGGGTGGCCAGCTTGGCGATCCCGAAGTCGGCAACCTTGGTGACCCCCGACGTCGTCACGACAAGGTTGTCCGGACTGACGTCCCGATGGACGAGACCAAAGCGGGTCCCCTTGGGCGAGCGCAACTCGTGGGCGAAGTGCAGACCACGTAATGCGTCGACCGCGATGCGGACGGCGATGGCGGCAGGAATCGGGTGCTTTGCGAACCAGGCATCGGCGAGCAGGTGGTCGACATCGAGGCCATCGACGAACTCCATGACGAGGAAGTAGTGCCCGTCGCGTTCGCCTGCATCGAGGACTCGCACGATGTTGTCATGGCGCAAGAGTTGACCGATGTCGGCTTCGGTGAGGAAGAGGTCGACGACGTCCTGCCTCGCTTCCATCTCAGGCAACAGGCGCTTGAGTACGACGGTGGCGGCGCTGGGGGTGTGACGAGCAACAAAGAGCTCAGCCATCCCGCCTCGAGCCAGCGGACGTTCCAGGATGTAGTCACCAAAGCGTTCCATCACGTTGTCGAGGGTACCAGCACGACGCGCCAACGGCAGTGCTTTCGGCGCGTTCGATCGAATCGGACAGGTGCCGCCTTCGCCGCCTCGGCCGAAGTCGCTGCCGTCCTTGTCGGACCGGCGATGAACCTGATAGCGACACCGCATGCAAGTCGTGCGACTGGATTCCAACGGAGTACGGCGTGTCGTGGCCAACGGTGCTGACGACGCAACGGTGCCCGATCGCACTCGAGGCGCCGTCGTTGCCATTGGCAACTTCGATGGGCTCCATCGTGGGCATCAGGCTCTGTTCGCTACGGTCAAGGACCTCTCGACACGCCTCGGCGGTGCTCCGGCCGGGGCGGTGACGTTCGAGCCCCATCCGGTCAAAGTCCTCGCGCCCCAGTTGGCGCCGCCCCTCATTCTCCGGGACGACGAAAAAGTCGCAGGCCTGGCCGCAGCCGGCCTCGACGTGGTCTATGTCGTGCCGTTTTCCCCATCATTGGCGTCGCTGACCCCAAACGAGTTCTGTCAGCGGGTGCTGCAGGACGGTCTGCATGTCTCTGGCGTCGTGGTCGGTGAGGGGTTCAAGTTCGGCGCACGGGCTGCTGGTCGCTTCGCGGACTTACAGGCGTGTTTTGGCGAGCGCGCCATCGAAGTCGCCTCGGTACGCGAAGGTGGGTACGTCTGCAGTTCCAGCAAGATTCGCGAGTTGATTCTGCAGGGGCACGTCGAAGCTGCCGCCTCGTTGCTGGGTCGCCGGTATCACATCGAGGGCGAGGTCGTGCGCGGCGATGGTCGAGGGCGGACGATCGGCATCCCCACCGCCAACGTCGAGAGCCAACGCGAACTCCTGCCCCGGGTCGGCGTCTATGCGACCCAGGCCGTGCTTGACGATGGCCGGATCGTGTCGTCGGTCACCAACGTCGGCTTGCGTCCCACGTTTCAGGGCGAGGGCGTGCGTGTGGAGGCTCACCTGCTGGACTTCACCGATGACCTCTACGGTCACCGATTGCGCCTGGAATTCGTCGCTCGCATCCGCGACGAGCGGCGTTTCAACGGCGTGGCGTCCCTGACGGCCCAGATTCATGAGGACATCGCCGCTGCGCGCGGCCTGTTGGCGGTGCCGGCGGGCCCGGACCGGGCATGGTGAGGACCGGTCTCGCACTCATTGGCGATCAGCGAATCGCCCACAGCCCATCCCCGGCGATCCATGACGCCATCTTCGGCGCCGGCACATACGCATTGATGGCCTTCGACGACGCTGACGCCGCCTTCGCCTGCGCCGAGGCCAGTCTGCGCGGCGTCAATGTGACGGCTCCCCACAAACTCGCCGCCGCCACCCGCTATCGAGCGGTCCTTGACGAGACAGCCCGGCGTGTGGGCGCCGTCAACACGGTCGTCTACGACGATGCCGGTCGCGCCTCCTTGGCCACCAACACCGACGTGGCGGGACTTCTCGAGGCCTGGCGTCGCGCCGCCATTGCGGTCGAAGGCCAGACGGTGGGCATCATCGGCGCCGGAGGCGCTGCCCGCGCCGTCGTGGTCGCTGCCCGCGATGCCGGAGCCGCCCGCGTCGTGGTGCACGCTCGAAGCCGCGACCGGGCCGATGAGCTGGTTCGCATCGCGGCCGCGGTGGGCCTGGACGGCACTGTGGCTGAACGTGGTTCGCTGCCGGCGTCGTTGGTGATCGTGGCCGTCAGCGA
>CAJBHN010000894.1 GCA_903952805.1 uncultured Myxococcales bacterium
AGCTGCTGCTGCTGCCGCCGAAGCGCTCCGCCTCGACGAAGAATCCCAGGTCGCCGCCGCCGAGAGCGCAGCCCTTGACGCCGCTCGTGCCCAGGCCGCCCAGCTCGCTCAGGCCGCCAAGGCCCGCGCCATGGGCAGCGCCATCGACCACATGGGGGTACCAGGCGCCCCCGTCGGCGGCGCAGCCCGCACCACCCAATCGATCCCGCCCACCGTCGACCCGGCTTTTGCCGCCGCCTATGCCCAAAACCTCTACGGGTACCCGGGTCCCCAGGCCCAGGGCGGTGGTCGGCGCCTGAGCGCTGGCTTCACCTTCGGGCTCTTCGCCCTGCTGTTGATGATCTTCGTCGGCGTCTTCTTCGGCCTCAAGACCCACAAGGCGAACCAGGACCTCATCAAGGAACTGCTCAAGGAGCAGCAAGTCCTCGTCAAGAAAGACACCACGCGGGGACACAAAAAGGCGCTCGAGAAGCTGGAGGCCGCCCTCAAGCTCGACGAAGACCAGACGCTGGCCGTCAGCCAATACGCCTACTCGTTGGCGGTGCTGGCTGACCGGGGCGTGAAGGAAAGCGACGACAAGGTTGCTCCGGCCGTCGCCGCCGCTCAGAAAAAGGCCAAGAACCATCCCCTGTCGGTGGCGGCCCAAATGATCATGCTGCGACGAAGCGGCGACGCCGCCGGCGCCGAATCCCTCGGCCGGTCCCTGGGTGACCCCAAACAGATTCCCGTCGCCCCTCGCGTTGAGCTCGGCAACGCCTTGGCCGCCCAGGGCAAAATCAGCGAGATGGTCGCCATCGCCGACACCCTCGCCGACGCCTCCGACCCTGCCGCCTTCACCTTTGCCGGCAGTGCCTACCGCCGCATCGGCGACACCTTCAAGGCTCGTCGCGCCCTCGACAATGCCATCAAGACCGAACTCGACCACGATCCGTCGCGGGCGTTGCGGGCCCTGTTGATTCTGGAGGCCGACGACGTCGTCAACCTGCCGATCGCCCTCGACGATGTCACGACCCTGATCGACCTTGGCAAAGATGCGCTCGGAGCGCGCCAGCTTGGCTACGCCACCCTGGGTCGGGCCCTCATCTCCAAGCGGGTCCGCAGCGGTGATCGCGAGTCCGGACGAGACATTGAGGCTGCCCGTCTCCTGCTCCGCAACGATCCCGAGATGCCGTTGTTTGAGGCCAAGCAGGCCAAGGACGAGAAGCGCTACGACGACGCCAAGAAACTCCTCGACGACGCGGCCAAGCTCGACCCCTACCGCCTGTCTCCCTACCTGACCCTCATCGAGGTCGGCGCGCGCGCCAAGAAGTTCGACATCGCCGACAAGGCCTACGACGACGCCCTGAAGATCTTTGGCGACAACCTGGAGTTGGGCCTCGCCCGCGGTGGCCGCTTGCTGGCCGAGCAGAAGGCCGATGAAGCCCTGGCCCACCTCAAGAAGATGCTCACCACCCTCGACCTCGCCGAGGTCCACCGCGACATCGGCAAGGTCTACATGTTAAGGCGGGACTTCCCCGCCGCCGTCGCCAGCCTGAAGAAGGCCGCCGAAAAAGCCGCCGTCCGCGGCCCCGGCATTCAGGCCAACGTCTACACCTGGCTTGGCAGGGCCCTCGCCCAGGCCGAGGACCACGCCCAGGCCAAGGGCGCCTACGAGCAGGCCTTGGCGGCCACCAGCGAGTTCCCGGCGACCCACTACTGGCTGGGCGTGAGCCTGGCGGCCCTGGGTGAAGAGGCGGCGGCGAAGGACGAGGTCGCCAAGTACCTGCGCGCCGAACCCAATGGCCCCCACGCTGAAGACGCCAGACGGCGGGCCAGCGGCAGCCCACCAGCGGAATGACCACAGCGCCAGGAGCTGCGGCACCGTCGAGGATGACGCCAGAGTTGAAACTGATACGTTGATCGCATGAGCGACGCGGACCATCAGCGATTGGCCCCTGGCTTTCTTGTGGCGCCGCCGCCCCTGTCTGATCCCAATTTTGACCACAGCGTGGTGCTGTTGACATCCCATGAGTCCAGCGGCTCCATGGGTTTCATCATCAACAAGCCCAGCAGCCTGCACCTGCACGCGCTGCTGGAAGACCTTGACATCACGCCCACCGTCGCCGACCGCGTCGTGCTGGTGGGCGGTCCGCTGAAGGCCTCGTCGGGGTTTGTCATGTATGAGCATGAAGCTCGCAAGCCCAATGGGCCCGGCATTGAAGTCTCGCCGACCATCAGCATCTCGCCGTCGCTTGACGTCTTGGAGCAGGCCTGCTCCGGCAAGCTCAGCGGTCGCTTCGAACTCCTGCTGGGCTACGCCGAGTGGGCCCCAAACCAGCTCAATGCGGAACTGGAGCGCGGCGACTGGCTGCAGGCGGACCAGGACCCC
>CAJBHN010000895.1 GCA_903952805.1 uncultured Myxococcales bacterium
CCAACTTCATCAACTGGTGGAAGGACATGGGGCCCGAGGGCTTCCAGGAGAAGCAGATCTATCTGCGCACTGCCATCAGCGTCGATGTCGACGGCTGGGCCATCTTTGACCACGTCAAGATGCCCGACTACCGGTGGGGCATTTTTCTCGCCGACGCCGAGCCCAATCGCAAGATCCCCATGGGCGACCACTTCGGTGAGCCCGTATGGCAGGACGTCCCCGGCGAGCATCGCAACTCGCTGCGCCGCTTGATCGTGACCCAGGGAGACACCGAGCCCGCCTCCGTCGAGCAGCAGCGGCTGTTGGCGCTGACGGCGCCGTCGCTCTACGACATGCGCAACCTGTTTCAGGTCAACGTCGAGGAGGGTCGCCACCTGTGGGCAATGGTCTATCTGCTGCACTCCTACTTCGGCAAGGACGGCCGCGAAGAAGCCGACGAACTGTTGCTGCGGCGCTCGGGCAACGTCGACAAGCCCCGTATCTTGACGACGTTCAACGAGCCCATCTCGGATTGGCTGTCGTTCTTCATGTTCACGACGTTCACCGACCGTGACGGCAAGTACCAGCTGAAGTCCCTCGCCGAGAGCGCCTTCGACCCCCTGTCGCGCACCTGCAAATTCATGCTGACCGAGGAAGCCCATCACATGTTCGTCGGGCAGACGAGCGTGCGACGGGTCATCAAGCGCGCCTGCGAAATGATGAAGGAGCACACCACCGACGACGTGCGCCCCTTCGGCGGCGTGCCCCTCAAGCTCCTGCAGAAGTATGTGAACTTCTGGTACACCGCGAGCCTCGACCTCTTTGGCAACGAAGTGTCGACCAACGCCGCTGCCTACTTCGCCGCCGGCCTCAAGGGTCGCGCCGACGAGCATCGCTACGACGACCACGTCGCCAAGGAGGGCTGCTACACGATGGACACCCTCGTCGGCGACAAGCTGTCGACGCAGGAAGTGCCGTTGCGCAACGCCATGAACGAGATCCTGCGCGACGACTACGTCCGCGACTGCGAAAACGTGCTGACCAAGTGGAACCAGGAGACCCGCGAGCAGGGCGTCGACTTCACGTTCACGCTGCCGTCGCGCCGCTTCCACAGAAAGGTCGGCCAGTGGGCCACCGAGGGGCGCTTTGATCCCCACGGCAACGTCATTGCCGAGGCCGAGTGGGACCGCATGAAGGACAGCTGGCTGCCGACGGAAGAAGAGCGCGCCTACGTTCGCTCGCTGATGGTGCAGGTCACCGAGGTCGGCAAGATGGCCAATTGGATCGCGCCGCCCAACAAGGGCATCAAGGACATGCCGGTTGAGTACGAGTACGTGAAGCTCTGACGACGAAGGCCAAGGCCTCCCGCACAAACGCGCACCACCCGGTGCGCGTTTTTGCGTTGGCGTTGCAGGTCGGCGGCGTTGGCATCGACGGCATCGACGGCGACGGCGCGCGGTCGGAACCATCCGACAGTATCCCACTTTGCCCACCTCATCGCACATGGTGCATGGATGCTGGTCGAGTTGGACGTGGCGACAGAACCCGTCGCAAGCCAGGATGTCGACGTCGGTTTGGAACGGATCGGCAAAGAATTTGGAGGCGGCGCCGACTCTCTCTATCGTCGGGGGTGATCACGTCGCGTCAGCCCGGGATCCAGGAGCCTTCATCCATGCGCGCCTTCGCCATCGCCGCTCTCGCCACCATCGCCGCGCCCGCCTTCGCCCAGGAGGCCCAGGAGGGCGCCGACGATATCGTCGTCGACGACGCTCCCGCTGACACTGGCGACGCGCCCGGCGACACCGCTGACTACGGCGGCGGCGACGCGGCCAAGAAGCCAGCGGGTGACACGGGCAGCGACGAGACCTCTGCTCCCGAGAGCTACCTGGTGCGCCCCGGCGACACGCTGTGGAACCTGTCTCAGCGCTTCCTGAACAACCCTTGGTATTGGCCGCGCATCTGGTCGTACAACCAGCAGCTCGACAACCCGAACTGGATCTACCCGGGCAGCCAAATTCGCTTCTACCCGGGCACGGACGTGCCGCTCACGACGCCGCCGGCCGAAGTCGATGAGGAACCCGAATTTGAGGACCTCGCTGGCGGTGGCTTTGAAGGCGGGGGCGTCGGCGACCGCTTCGCCAACGTGGGCGCCGAACGTC
>CAJBHN010000896.1 GCA_903952805.1 uncultured Myxococcales bacterium
CCGACGGCCAGGCGAGCGCCTGACCAATACGGCCAGCTGATGTGACGCCCACGATCTGCGCCAGGCAGCTCGTGGGCGTTGTCAATTCCAGGGCGTGACCCAGGTGCAGCGCGGGCAGCTGATGCATGCGCCGCGACGACGGTTGTTCAACGGGCTTGGCGGCGGGCCCGGGCCTGGACCACGCGCGTCAACAGCTGACCCAGGCCCCAGCTGAGCGCAGCGGCGATGGCGACCGCGCCTGACGCCGACGACACCGCGCCATGGTGGCTCATCACGCCCAGGGTGCCCGTGGCGCCGGCGACGAGGGCGAGCATGAAGCCCGTGCGCACAAAGGGGCGTCCGACACCATTGCCGTCCCACACGAAGTGGACCGGGCAGGTGCTTTCGCGGCGAAGGCTGGTGTCAAAGAATGTCACAGCGTTGGTGTAGCAGCACGGAGCCCGGTCGTCAGGCTCGTCGTCAGGCTTGTCGTCAGGCTTGTCGCTCTTGTCGTCGTCAGACCCGCCGCGCCTCACATCGGTGGCAGCACCGGACAACAGGATCCAGGCAGTCCGGCTGGACGCCACTCGATGGTGGTGTGGACGATGCGATGCTTGCGCCGCAGCGTTTCGCGCATCGTGTCGGCGACGCCGACCAGCGCCAGCAAGTCGACGCTGTCGGTGGAGACCACGACGCTGGCCATGGTGTCTCCGTCGTCGAGGGACCACACATGCAGGGCGGCGACGTCGGTGACCTCGGCAAAAGCCGTGATGGTCGCTCGCACCGAGCTCAGGTTCAGGGCCCGGGGCGCCCGCTCCAACAAGATGTTGGTGGCGTCACGCAGCAGCGGCACAGCGCTGCCGACGACGATGGCGCCGACGATGACCGAGACGATGGGGTCCACGACGACGGGACCGCCGAGCAACAACGTGACACCGGCGATGATGGCGGCCACCGAGCCCAGGGCATCGCCCATCATGTGCAAGAGCGCCGCGCGCATGTTGACGCCGTGGTCGCCTGCTCCATGCAGCCACCACGCCGAGGCAACGTTGACCACCAGCCCGATGGTCGCCGTGACCAGCACCGGCAGACCAGGGACCACCGGTGGATCCCGAAAGCGCTCAATGGCCTCGACAATGATCCACACCGACGCCGCCAACGCCAGCAGCGCGTTGCTCAGACCACCCAACACCGCGACCCGGGCGTGACCAAACGTCGCCACACCGCCGCGGGGCTTGAGCCGGGCCGTCGCTGCCAACAACGCAATCGTCAACGCGAGCACGTCGGTGAACATGTGCACGGCGTCGGAGATCAACGCCAGCGACTGGGTCCAGACGCCGACGCCGGCTTCGATGCACAAGAAAACGACATTGAAGACCAGCGCCGCCATCAGGGCCCGTCGACCGACATCAGCATGGCTGTGGCCGGCGTGGTCGTGGCCGGCGTGGTCGTGGCCGGCGTGGTCGTGGCCGACGTGGTCGTGGCCGTGGTCGTGGCCGGCGTGGTCGTGGCCGACGTGGCCGGCGTGGTCGTGGCCGGCGTGGTCGTGGTCGTGGTCGTTGGCCATATGCTTCTCCCCGAATCAGCCGCCCACCAGTCCCGAGCCAAATCGAGTCCTACATCGGCGACGTCGCCAGCGGAACCGCCCCGGCTCAGGGCTGATCTGGGGATTCGGCGTCGGCGGCGGCAAACTGGTTACACTCATACCGTTGGACCAAATCCCTGCGGAGGTGGCTGATGCTGGGTGTTTTCGTGCTCGTGATGGGCGTGTCTGTGGCCCAGCTCCCGACCCACGTCACCGAAGCCAAGGCCACCGTCCCGGGTGGCTTCATCGAAATGGTCGTCGCCACCGTCATGCCCACCAACGGCAGCCACACGGTGGTGCTCGTCAACCCCAACGAGGAGCTGCTCTTGCCCGTCGGGGTCGCCCTCCCCGAAGCCGTCGCCATTTATGGACGCCTGGAGCACGAGGGGAGTTCCAGGCCCGCAACCCGCGACCTCCTTGGCGATGTCGTGGCCGGCCTCGGCGCCCGGGTGCTGCGCGTGCAGATCAACGACCTCGTCGATGGGATCTTCTTGGGCACCGTGGTCGTGCAGGGAAAAAGCGGCCCCCCATTTTCCATCGACGCCCGCGCCGCCGATGCGCTGGTCCTCGCTCTGTCGGCCAAAGCCCCCATCTATGTGGCCAAGCCCGTCATGGAGAGGGCCGCCCTGAGCCACGAGGACGTGAAGCGGATGCCCGGGCCTCCGGCTTCGGGTGGGGAATCTGCCGACGCCGAGGGCAGCCCCCGCGTCTTCGACTTGTAGGCAGGGTCGGCAAATCCCGCTAGCGTTCCGCCCTTCGGTGCGACGTGGTGCGCGCCAACGGGATGTGCATGCGAGCCTACGACATCATTCAGTGCAAGCGTGACGGCGGCGTCGTCTCCGACGCCCAGCTCCGCTTCCTCATCAACGGCCTGCTGGACGGCAGCGTCTCTGACTACCAGCTGACGGCGTTTTTGATGGCCGTCTACTTCCGGGGCATGAACAACGACGAGGTCGTCGCGCTCACCGGCGTCATGCTCAACTCGGGCATCGTCGTCGACCTCTCCAACGTGCCCGGCAAAAAAGCCGACAAGCACTCCACCGGCGGCGTCGGCGACAAAATCTCGCTGCCATTGGCTCCCGCCGTCGCGGCCTGCGGCGTGCCCGTGCCCATGATCAGCGGCCGTGGCCTCGGCCACACCGGCGGCACCCTCGACAAGCTCGAGAGCATTCCCGGCTTCCGCGTCGACCTCGACCTCGAGACCTACCGCCGCCTGGTGGGCGAGATTGGCTGCTGCCTCATCGGCCAGACCAAGGAGGTCGCCCCCGCCGACAAGCGCCTCTATGCCCTGCGCGACGTCACCGCCACCGTCGACTGCATTCCGCTCATCGCCAGCTCCATCATGTCCAAAAAGCTCGCCGAGGGCATCGACGCCCTCGTCCTCGACGTCAAGGTCGGCACGGGCGCTTTCATGAAATCGGTGGCCCAGGCGACGACGCTGGCCGAGACCATGGTGCAAATCGGCAAGGGCATGGGCAAGACCGTGGTCGCCCGCCTGACGGCGATGGACGAGCCCATCGGCCGCTTCGTCGGCAACTCGCTGGAGGTCATCGAGTCGCTCGATGTGCTGGAAGGCCACGGCCCCGCCGACACCATCGCGCTCACCGTTGAACTCGGGGCCGAGATGCTCGTCATGGGCGGCGTCGCCACCGACCTCGACGACGGCCGCATCCGCATCACCCGCTCGCTGCAAGATGGCTCGGCGCGCGAACGCTTTGGGGTGATCATCGAAGCCCAGCATGGCAACCGCCGCATCCTCGACGACCGCACCTTGCTGCCAACAGCGCCCAAGCAGACGGTGTGGACGGCGGAGCGCAGCGGGTTTCTCACGCGCGTCGACAGCGAGGCCGTCGGCAAGGCCTCGATGCAGTTGGGCGGCGGCCGGGCCCGCGCCGAAGACAAGGTCGACCACCGCGTCGGCCTGGAGATCCACGCCCGCCTCGGCGAGCGCGTCACCGCGGGCCAACCCCTGGTGACCCTGCACCACGCCGACACCGGGTTGGAGGCCGCCACCGCCTTGCTGCGAGGGGCCTACGTCATCGGCGACGACGAGGTCAGGCCCGCCCCCCTGTTTCAGGCCCGGATCGCATCATGAAGATGGCCGTCCTGGCAGCGGCCGCCCTCCTGAGCGCTGGCGTCGCCCACGCGGACCTCATCGTGCCCCCGGCGGGCGAGCC
>CAJBHN010000897.1 GCA_903952805.1 uncultured Myxococcales bacterium
CCCTACACCGATGCCGATGTGCAGGCCTCGTCGACGATTCTCGCATTTCAGCAGAACGCCATCGTCGCCGACCTGCAGAAAAACGGTGTCACGGCCAATCCCAACAGCCAGCTGGTGGCGATGATCGCCTACCTGCAGCGCCTCGGAAAGCACCCCCAGCATCCTCTCGCCATGACCGAGGTGCAGTGATGTGGAAGAGCTGGTTCATCGACAATGACCTGACCTGGTTGGGCCTGCCCGCCATGGTCATCTTCATGGTGGCCTTCGTCGTGACGTCGGTGCGGGCCTTCCGCGCACCGGCACCCGAGTTGTCGGCGGCGGCGGCATTGCCTCTGGCCGACGACATTGCCCCTTCCCATGCACCCTTCAGCCCAGTTGCGGAGTCCTGACATGAGCATCGACAGCGAAAAGCCGGGAGATCCCCACACGGCCGTCTGGCACGAGGTCGACGGGATCGTCGAGCATGACAACAAGCTGCCCAATTGGTGGTTGTTCACGTTGTTTGCAGCGATGTTCTTCGCGGTCGTCTACTGGCTTGCCTACCAGACGACCGGTGCGTTACCGAGCCTGCGCGAGACCTATCGCCAGGATTACGCTGAGCACGTGGCGAAGCAGGCGGCGGCGGCGGCGGCTCGTCCCCTCAACGACGAGACCCTCATGGCCCTGTCCAAGGACGAAGCCGCGGTGGCGCGAGGCAAGGTGACGTTCACGGCCATTTGTGCGGCCTGCCATCTGCAAAATGGTGAAGGTCTGGTGGGCCCGAACCTCACCGACAACGCCTGGATCCATGGAGGCAAACCGATGGCCATGCATCTCGTCATCAGCGAGGGCGTCATCGCCAAGGGGATGCCGTCGTGGAAGGCCACGCTGGGCGACGCTGGCACCAAAGACGTCATCGCGTATGTGCTGACGTTGAAGGGCAAGAACCTGCCCGGCAAGGCCCCAGAGGGTACGGTCGAATGACGAGCTGACACGGCGTCGAGTCCGACCGCCCGGTGGTCGGATCTGTTCGAGCTTCTGTTCACGTGGCGCTGCGCCTCGGATGTGAACTCGACCTGAGCTCGACGCCGTTGTTGTTCCGCACCAGGTTTCTGTGATCACGCGCTCCGCTTGATGGGCATGCCAGTTCGCCGCTGGCGCGGTCGACCAGCAGGAGCAGCAAGGACCGTCGCCATGGCCACGAAGAAGAAGCCCTCCCTCGATCGCCTCGCCATCATCGACGATCAGGGTCATCGATTGACCGTGCACCCCGCCGACGTCAGCGGGCGAAGAATGGACGCGCGTCGATTGGTGTTTTGGGTGTTGATGGGCTTCTACCTCGTGTTGCCGTGGATCGCCGTCAACGGCGAACCCCTGGTACGGCTTGATATCGAGCGCCGCTCATTTCATCTCTTTGGTTTGACCCTCAACGCTCAGGACGGCCCGCTGTTGTTCTTCGTGCTGACCGGCATTGGCTTCACGCTCTTCATTGTCTCCACGACGCTGGGGCGCTTGTGGTGTGGCTGGGCTTGTCCCCAGACCGTCTTTCTGGAGGGCTTGTTCCGGCGCATCGAGCGCTTCATCGACGGCAATGATCGTCAACGTCGGGCCCTCGAGGCCGGGCCGTGGACAGCCGTCAAGGTGCGCAAGCGCGTGCTGAAAAATGGCATCTTCCTGGCGCTCGCCGTCGTCATTGGCCACACGCTCGCCAGCTATTTCACCGGGGCCCACGAACTCGCGGAGTTCATCACCCAGGGTCCCGCCCGACATCCGTTTGCCTTTGGCTTCTCGATGGCCATCTCTGGCCTGCTGTTTTTCGACATGGTGTGGTTTCGCGAGCAGACCTGCCTGATCATCTGCCCCTACGGCCGCCTGCAGAGTGTGCTGGCCGACGACGACACCTACACCATTGGCTACGACACGTTGCGCGGCGAGCCCCGCGGCAAGGCCACCGACCCCGCGTCCGGCGCCTGCGTCGACTGCGGCCGCTGCGTCGACGTCTGCCCCACCGGCATCGACATCAGAAACGGTCTGCAACTCGACTGCATCGGCTGCGGCCAGTGCGCCGACGCCTGCGACGCCGTCATGACCAAGCTCGAGCGTCCAAAGGGCCTGGTACGCACCGATTCCCTGCGCGGCCTGTCAGGCGAGAAGCGGCGATTCATGCGGCCTCGCCTCGCATTTTACGCCGTCGCCGCCGCCATTGGTTTGACGGTGGCCGCCGTCACGATTTCGCGGCGGGTCAACTTCGAGGCCAACGCCGTGCGGCCGCCGGGACTGCCGTTCATCATGCAAGATGGCCAGGTGACCAACCCGGTGCTCCTGCACCTGGTGAGCAAGCGACGCGAGCCCATGACGCTGCGGCTGTCGGTGGAGTCGCCGGTGCCGGTCGTCACCAACATGCCCGCCACCGTCACCCTGCAGCCCGAGGAGTCCCGCGTGGTCCCGGCGGTGCTGCGCTTTGATGCCTCCCTTGAGTTGCCCGAAGGAGCCGCCGCCCGCTTCGTCATCATCGCCGACGACGACGGTGCCACCCAGACCCCCACCGCCCCGCTGATGGCTCCCCGTCGTGGCCATCATGATGGGTCCACACACGACGACGGGAAGCACGACGACGTGAAGCACGACGACGTGAAGCACGACGACATGAAGCACGACGACGTGAAGCGCGGCGACATGAAGCACGACGACGTGCAGCACGACGACGTGAAGCACGACAGAAACCCGTCGCCGTGATCGAACCCGCCCTCACCCAACTGCTGTCGGTGGGTCTGGTGTGGATCTCATTTCACTGCATCGGCATGTGCGGACCCATTGTCGGCGGCGTGGTCGGCGCTGGTGCGTCGTCGTCGTTGGCCGCCGTGTGGGGCCTGCTGCGCTATCAATTCGGTCGAGCCCTTGGCCTGTCTGTCGTCGGCGCCATCGTGGGCGGCATGGGCGCCATCGTCGAAGGCACCTTCGAGAGGGCAGGGGGCGTGCTGGCTGTGCTGATGTCGGCGTTGTTGTTGCTGAGCACCGTGCGCGGCTCCTTCCAGTTCTCCGGCAAGCCTGATGTATCGCTGTCGTCGTTGTCGTCGGCCGGCCGTCGTCGTCGCGGGCTGCGGCATTGGTTCGAGCACCAGACGGGTGTTCTGGGCGATGCCCTTGGTCGTCAGGCCCAGCGCTTGCGGGGTCGACCGATGCTGCTCGGCCTGGTGCTGTCGATGCTGCCGTGCATGATCGTGCTGTGGGCCCTGGCCCTGGCCGCCAGCACCGGCTCGGTCGTGGGTGGTGCGTCGGTGATGGCGCTGCTGGTGACGATGACGACGGTGCCGCTGCTGCCGGCGGTGCTGACGGCGCGCTTGGCGACGTCGGCGATGCGGTGGCCCTTCTTGAAGCGCCTGCCTCCGCTGCTGTCGGGGCTGTGGCTGCTATTGGTGGGCTTGGCGGGCCTGGGCGTCGTTGAGCACCAGCACGTCATGCTCAACGTGCTGGGGCCTCGCACGGTGATGCTCTGGTAGATGCCCCGCGGTCTACTGGCCGGGTGCTGCCGGTCGAAAACAAGAGCGCCCCGGAGGGGCGCGCTTGAGATGGCCACAACGGCTGAGCTCGTCGTCATGACTACTGCATCG
>CAJBHN010000898.1 GCA_903952805.1 uncultured Myxococcales bacterium
CGTCGTCATAGCTCTCGCCAAACAGCACGACGTCGGCGCCGTAGCCCTGGGTGCGGCTGACCTTGATGAGGGGCGTGCCCACGGGCATCACGATGGTGGATTTGATCCCCAGGCGGGTCGCATGGGCGGCGACCCCCTGGGCATGGTTGCCAGCCGAGGCGGCAATGACGCCACGGGCTCTCTCACTGTCGGACAGGGCCAGCAGCCGGTTGAGGGCTCCGCGGGCTTTGAACGAGCCGGTGAACTGGAGGTTCTCAAGCTTGAGCCGGACGTCGCCACCGGTCAGGGCCGAGAGCCCCGCCGAACGCGCCAGCGGCGTGCGGACGATGCTTGGGCGGATGCGGTCACGAGCAGCGATAATGTCAGCGAGGGAGATCACCCGATGACGGTGTCTCTGCGGCTCGCCCGATGCAATCGCGAGGGCAGTCGAAACATGTAGAGTCTGGCGATGGACGCAGCGCAGCATCTGGCAGCCATGGTCGCCGCAGCAACAGGAGCGGCGCTGGTTGGCGGTATCGCTGTCGTCGTATCCGTCGTCGGGGGGCCGCGTCGACGGCGCGCCCGGCCGTTGGACATGGCGGGTGGCCGCGTGCGCCTGGCCGCCCGGACGATGGAGCGTGTGGCCATCATTGTGGCAGTCCTTGCGCTGGCCCCGGTCTGCCTGACGTCAAGCACCGAACCCCTGCTGCTGGTGGCCGTCTTCTGCACCCTGGGTGCGATGGTCATGGCGGCGCGGCGAGGCAGCTTCGACAGCATGGTCCCCGCGGACGTCGAAGATGTCGTCGAGGACGATGGCTACGTGGACGCCGAACCACGACGGAGCATCAGCCATGGATGACCCGACAACCACCGCCGCTCGACCACGGCCCACGTTCGAGGAAAATGCTCCCGCCGCCTTGCCCGCCAAGCTCTGGCGTTGGTGGCGATTGCGGTCCAGGCGCGGCCTTGTCGTCGAGGGAGCGCTGCCGTCGCCGGCTGCAGCAGAGTTTGTGGCCCGGCTGCGCGCCGGTTCTGTCTTGCCGGTGCCGATGGATGCCGAGGGTCCCGACGACGCCGACGTCGTGGTTGTGGTCGGGCACATCTCGGCTCAGCTTGCGTTGCGATTGGCCGGATTGAGGGAGCGTTTACCCCCGGGCGCCGTCGTCATCGCCTTCGACATGGCGACCCCCGTCCACTCTTACGCCGTTGGCGCCGCTGACGCCGTCATTGAGGTCGACATTCTCGTCAAGGCCCTGCCGCCATCCGACGCCGCCATCGACCTCGTCATTCAGCAGGTTCTCGACCGCGCCACAGGGCCGTCTGCTTCGGTCGCGTCGGCCCCGTCGGTGGCGATGGTGCGACGATGAACGAACGGCACCTGATTGCGCTGTTGGCGGCGCGCCTGCCCCGGGTCTCGGTCCGCGCCGGGCGCCTCGACGGTGATACCGAGGTGCTTGAGGTCCCCGCGTCATCGCTGGTGCCCGTGGGCCGTTTCCTCTGCAGCGATGCCGATGCCGCCTACGACCTTGTCGACATCACGGCGATCGACCGCTGGCCGACAACGGCTGGCAAGCCACGCTTTCTCGTGGTCGTCCTGCTGTGTTCCCGCACCCATCGCAGTCGTGCACGACTGGAGATTGAGGTCGACGACGATGTCAGCGCCTGGCCAAGCCTCAGTCCGGTTTGGCCTGCCGCCGCCCTGTATGAGCGAGAGGTGATGGACCTTATGGGGCTCCACCCTGATGGGCATCCGAATCCGCGGCGCTTGCTGCTGCCTGAATCGTTCGCTGGGCACCCACTGCGCCTCGACTACCGCAGGACCAAACACCAGCCCCAGGTGGTGCCTCCGGAACGCGGCGCCGGGGTGGTCATCGACGTCGACGGAGGCACCTCGTGAGAGATATCCTCGAGGAGTTGCCCCACGCGCTGTTGTCTGACCCAACCCGGGAGAGCGAAGACCCGGGTGTGCCGCGCGAGTTGCACGATGACGACCTTGTCCGGCCCGCCGCCGAAGAAGACCTCCCCGTCGACGCCCACCGCAGCAAGCGCAGTCCGCTGGCCCGGCACGTCGAGGTCGTCATCGACCCCTTCGACCCCAGACAGCCCACGCAGCTTGGCCTGACCCTCGCCGTCGAGGGACAGAGAGTGCGCAGCGGCGAATTCACGATTGGCTTCGTTCACCAGGGCGTTGAGCGACGCGCGGTGGGACTCGGCGTTGACGATGTCGAATTGGCTTCCCTGCTGGCGCCGGTGGCGCCGGGGCTCATCACCCAACTCGCGATGGCCCGCGCCGTTGAGCGCCTGGCCAGCTTCACGCCCGATGCCCTGACGAGTTTGTGGCGCGCGCTGGCCATCGACCTCGTCGGCGTCGCTGAACACAGCCGGGCTCTTTTGCTCACGATGCGTCGGAGCCCGCGCCTCATGCCTGCTCTGGCTCAAACCACGTCCGCCGCCGATGTCGCCCTCGAGGGAATTGATGGCGGCCATCGATTGGGGCATCCATTTGGCCTGCGCACGGCCGTTCCTGATGACGAGATGAGCACGCTGCGGCGTCGACTGGATGACATCGAGCGGGCACTCCGCGGCGTTGATGACGCTCGAATGCTTGCAGCACTCGCCCACTTGAAGGGGGCAGGCGTGCTGGACATCGAGCACGCTCGCGAAATCGGTATCGATGGCCCGGCTTTGCTGGCCGCTGGCGGGGTGCCCACGCTGGCTGTTGACCTCGGCCATGACCTCGCCAATCTGCACCAGGGCGGCGCTCACGTCGGCTGTACGGTGGCGCGGGTCGAAGTCCACCTGCAGCTGTTGCGAGCAGCCGTGCAGAGATTGCCACGGCACCTGGCTCGCATCGCGACCCACGATGGTGCGAATCATGAAATCTGCTCAAGGCCAACATCGCTGTCTGGCACCCACGACGCCTTTATTTATGGCCCGGGAGGCACGACCGCGTGCATCATCGATGTCCAAGCGGGCCTCGTGAACCGCTTGCGGATTCGCCCCCCCGAACTGCCCCTGTTGTTGGGCGTGTCGCGGGCCCTGCGGGGCGTCCGACTCGACGACGTGTCTGAGGTGGTCGCCAGCTTTGGCCTTCACGCCAGCGCGCTCGACCGCTGAGCCGAGGCTGCTGGACCTCGGTGGCACGGCACCAATCCAAGCCACACCTGGCCCCGTTGGCGAGCGGGGCGCTTCGTGACACGTCCAGCGACGGCGGGTGCCGGAGCGGCTGCCAAGAGGTGCGTCATGGGCAAGAAGTCAAAGAAGAACGACCAACTCGTCGCCAACGAACTTGCCCAGGCCGCGCGCCTTCCCCATTCCACCCTTGGTCACCTGCAGAGCATGGACCATGCGGTAGCCATCGCGGTCGCCATGCCCGCGCATCTTGTCAGGCGGCCGTCGGTCGCCGTCGCCGAACTGCTCCGAGACGCCCGCGCGGTGGCCGCCGCCGCAGCCGCCAACCTTGAGGCCCTGGTGGCCCGCGGTCTTGCTGCCTCCTTGCCAAACGAACTGATCGCTCGCGCCGACGCATTGTCCCAGGCTCAGGCCATGTGGCTGGCCGATCGGCATCGCTGCCTCAAGAGTGATGCCTCCGCTGTGCTGCTCCATGATGCTGAGGCCCTGCGGCTGGCCGCCATCGCTGTCGTTGGCCTCGCCCTGCGCAAGAGCCGAGATGGTCGTGCTCGCCTTGACGCCCTGACCGATGGCGAAGGCATTGCCGACCTCATCGCCGACCTCAAGGAACTGGCCCAACTGGTCATCGACGCCGAGTTGGCCCTGGAACTCGTCAACGAAGACCCCGGCGCCCTCGCGGCCTCTCTTGAAAAAGCCGGTAAAAAGGTCGCAGCGGCCCTCGCCAATGACACTGCTGGCCGCACCATTTCCTCCAGCAAGGATGTCCGCGACCGCCTCGCCGTCCTCGTCGAAGACGCCATCGACGAAATCCGCGCCTTCGCAGCGGTCGCCTTCCACGACGATCCCACCCACGAGCGGCGTGGCGCTTTCGCCTCCCTCACCCCCCACCGTCGTCTGCGGCACTGACGCCGATGACGCTGACGACGCTGACGACGACGAGGTCGTCGTCGTCGAACCTCATGACCCGACGCATCATCTCCCTCGACGCCAACGCCAGCGTGCCCCCGGTCCACGGAGCGCGGGCGGCGTTGCTGGCGGCTCTCGACGTCTGCGACGGCGTCAACCCTTCATCCCCCCATATCCTTGGCCGGCGGGCCCGTCGGCTGCTGGACGAGGCCCGCGACGCCACCGCGGCGATGCTTGGTGCGAGCCCGAAGGACGTCTTTTTCACGAGCGGGGCCACCGAGGGCAATCGCTTTGCCGTGGACCTGCTGGTCGAAGCCGCCCGCCATGCCAACCGGCCCTGGCGGGTGGTGACGACGACGCTGGAGCATCCGTCCCTGTACAAGCCGCTGCGCCGTGCAGCCGAGCGAGGGCTGCTCGAGCTGGCGGTGCTGCCCATCGTCGACGGCGCCGTGGTCGTCGCTGCCGACGCCATCGCCGACCTGCTGCAGGGCGCTGACGCGGTCGTTGTGACCGCCGCCCACAACGAAACCGGTCTGATCATCGACACCGACGCCCTCGCCCGAGCCATCGACGTCTACGCCCCCGGTGCCGTGTTCGCCGTCGATGCCGCTCAATATCTGGGCCGGCGTGGCGCACCGACAGCACGCGCCGACATCGTGGTGGCCTCAGCGCACAAGCTCGGCGGCATCGCCGGCGCCGGCGCCTTGACCCTGCGGGGTCGCGCCCGCTCGTTGGCCCTGCCCTGGGTCGCTGGCGGCCAGGAGCAGGGCGTGCGCCCAGGCACCGAAGCCACCCCGGCCATCGCGGCCATGGCAGCCGCCGCCAACGTCATCGACGACACCCGCACAGCGCACCGTGCCCTCGCTCCCCTGCGCGACCTGCTGGAGCGGGCCGTCGTCGACGCCGGCGCCATCGCCCTGGTCGCCGCCC
>CAJBHN010000899.1 GCA_903952805.1 uncultured Myxococcales bacterium
CATGTCGCGCAAGCGGAGCTGACGACCCACTTCGCGCGCGGCCTCCAGGTTCGTCTTGTAGACCGTGGCTTCGTGGTCGAGTTCTTTGGTGCTGCGGCCGGAGTTGACGTCGATGGCGACGAGGGCTTCGGTCTGATCAATGATCAGGTACCCGCCCGAGGGCAACTTGACCTCTCGCTCGAAGAGCTCCTCGATGGCGGTTTCGATGCCGTACTTTTCAAAGATGGGCTGACGCGACGTGTGATGCTCAAGCAGGTTCACACTCTCGGGCGACAGTGCTTCGAAATAGCTCTTGAGCTCCTCGTACTCCTCCTCGACGTCGATAACGACCTTGGTGATGTCGGCCGACAGATAATCGCGGATGGTGCGCACCACGAGGTCGGGTTCGCGATAGAGCTGGGTGGGGGCCCGACCAATCTGGGCACCGCGGTCAATCTGCTCCCATTGCTGGGCCAGACCCTTGAGGTCCCGGTAGAGATCGATGCGGCTGCGGCTGACGCCGGCGGTGCGGATGATGACCGCCATCCCGTCAGGAACGTCGATGTGGTTCAAGATCTCGCGGGCGCGACGTCGAGCATGCTCGTCGTCGACCTTGCGCGACACGCCGCCACCGGGCTCGTCGGAGTGCATCAGCACCACGTAGCGGCCAGGCAGCGACAGGTAGGTCGTGACGGCGGCGCCTTTGTTGCCGATCTCGTCCTTGGTGACCTGGACGACGATCTCCTGACCACGCTTGAGAATGTCTGAGATCTTCGGCCGGCGCTGCCCCTTCACCTCGGGGGGATACAGGGCGGGCCGGACCTCGGACAGAGCCAGGAAGGCCTGTTTGTCGTCGCCGAATTCGATGAAGGCGGCCTCGAGGCTGTCCTCGACGTTGGCGACGATGCCCTTGTAGATGTTGCCCTTATGCTTGCTGCGGGCCTGGTTTTCGATGTCGAGGTCGAGGAGGCGGCGTTCACCGCGCTCGTCTTGCTCGAGGATCGCGACGCGCATCTCTTCCGAGGCGCTCGCGTTGATGATCATGTGCTTGCTCATGGCGGCATTCCCTGCCCACCACCGTGACCGAGTTCTTCGGAGACGATGCGCGGGCGCTGTGTGTCGTTCCTGCGTCCCGACCGCCGCCCACGCCAACACCTTGCGGCACTCTCCCCGAAACGGGACGAGCACCACCCACGGAGAGCAGCCCCGACAACCATCGACGACGGCGCGCGTGTAGTGGCGCCTGCTCCTCGATCTTCATCATTGGGCGCTCCTCGCGCGGAAGAAAGGTCGGCGAAGGACGGGCGACACCGGCGGCGCGAGAGCAGCACACCGAGCAGGAAACCTGCTGGGGGCACTGCATCGACCACACCCGCGGCGGACCTCGGTCTCGTGCCTCAAAAGGCGGGGACCAGGGTCGGCCAACCGGCGTCGACCGGGACCTTCGTTGGCCGTGCCTGCCTGGCGTCGACGCCGGGCGGTTCACAGCCGAAGTTCGTGCTGATCAGGTAACAGAGGTCGGCTCCGTCGACAACGACCAGTTTGATGCCGGTGCGGTCCGCCGCGTTCGACCGCGCCATGACACATGTAGGTCAATGACCCACATGGCCCCATTCGAGCGTCAGCGCAGCAGCGACACGTGATGGGCGGGCCGACGGACCTCGGTGGCCACCTCGACGACCCGAGCCAGGCGCAGGAGCAGGTGTTCTTCCCAGGGGCGGGCCAACAGATGGAACCCGACCGGCAACCCGACGCTGTCGAAGCCGCACGGGACACTGATGGCGGGGAAGCCCGTCAGGTTGCCCACCCGGATGAAGCGCATCAGGGCGTCGACGACGGGCAAATTGCTTTCGCCAGCAGGCAGCGTGCTTTCAGGAATGGTCGGCGCCGTCGATGCCGTGGTCGGCGTGGCAATAACGTCGACGTTGTGCAGCACCTGCAGGGTCTCCACGGTGAGGGCATGCCGATGGCGCAGGGCGTTGACGTAGTCGATGGCCGTAAAGCGCAGCCCAAGAGCAAGGTTGGTGCGGCTGTCGTTGGCAAACCGGCTGCTGTCCTTCTGCAGCTCGCCCTGCATCG
>CAJBHN010000900.1 GCA_903952805.1 uncultured Myxococcales bacterium
AATGGCGGTGGTCTCGTGGACCACGCGTTCGTCGTCGAGGATGAGGGTGGTCCAGGGCTCGCGCAGCGTGAAGCGCACACCGCTGGTGCCCTGCTGGGCAAAGACCCGCGTCTCGCCGCCGATGACCTGCCGTCGCTCGACCACCATGACGACGACGACGTCAACGCCGTCACGGTGGGCCCCCTCGGGGGTGGGCTGGCCGATGCCGCCGCTGGTGTCGATGCGGAACTGATGGGCCTCGACGTACCAGGGCGTTGTCCCTCGCAGGCGGTCGCACACCCGGCCGAGCCCACGCAGCAATGCCCGCACGACGTCGGCATGAGCGACGTCGTCGGTGATGGGGGCGAACCAGCGAACGATGCCGCCATGCAACGCATTGTAGGATTCGGGCTGCCAATGGGCCCGATGGGGAACCTGGCGGACCCCGTCACCATCGGCAGCCGCGCCGTCGACGACAAACGACGCATGACGACGTCGACGATACTGCCCGCCACCCTTCAAGTGCTCATCCAACGGCAAGTCATCCCACGACGGCAAGAGCTGTTGGAGGCCGGCCAGCGTCACCGTCGGCTCACCGAGGCTCGCAGCGAGGTTGGCGGCCGACACGACAGCGCTGCCCTGGTCGCGCAAGGCGTCATCGACCAGGTGGGGGGGCGTCAGGGGAGGGTCGGGGCTGGACACCGAGGCGGTGTAGGCAGGTCGCGTGTACACCGCCAGCGGTCTCGACATGGCTCAAGGCTGGCCGACCTTGGCGGCGCTGAGACTCGCTGTCGACCAGGGCAGCCGGCCCCGGCACACCCAAAGGTCGGGCCCTTCCGTCCCGGCGCAGCGCCTTCATGGCCACCGAGCGGGCGTCCAACCTGAACCTGCGACGGGCAGCGACGGGATGGCATCATATGGGTGGTGTCACTTCGTCACGAGGTGGCCATTCTTGTCGCCGAGGACCCATGCACACGACGACACCCCTTCCCACCTGGGCTGAGCTTGGCCGCCAGGGCTGGCAGTATCGGGGCGCCGCTCGCCCCCCTTTCGCCATGACACCCGGGCCCGATCAGGAGTCGGTGTGGGACTATCCGCGGCCGCCGGCGGTGGTCGCTGACGTCCGCGAGGTGATTGTCGCGCTGGCTGGTGTTGAAGTCGCGCGCACGAGGCGCGCCATCCGCGTGCTGGAGACCTCGCACCCGCCGACGTTCTATCTGCCGCGCGACGACGTGCAGCTTTCGCTGCTGGTCGCCGTCGCTGGCACGTCTGGCTGCGAGTGGAAGGGCGAGGCCTCGTTTTTCGACGTCGTCGTCGGCCCTGCCGCTGGCCAGCGCGCCCGCCGGGCGGCATGGAGTTATCTCGCCCCATTTGACGGGGGGGACGCCATCGCCGGCCACGTCGCCTTCTACGCTGGCCTCGTCGACGCCACGGTCGACGGGGTGCGGGTGGTCCCCCAGGAAGGTGGGTTTTACGGCGGCTGGATCACGCCTGAGCTGGCGGGGCCGTTCAAGGGCGGTCCGGGGAGCAGCGGGTGGTAGCAGCTGACCAGATCACGATCCGAATGGGGGGCAGCAACGCGAGTCCCTGCCTCGTCGTGTTGGTGGATCTCGGTCTTTTCACGACACGTCGTCACCTTGGAGGCGCCCATGGAATTTCGCCCAGGTCTGGTCATTGCTCTCATGGCTCTGTCGCTGCTGGTGCTCGCCTGTCGCGCCGACGCCGGGCCGTTGGCAACGACGACAACGACGACAACGACGACAACAGAGGCGCTGAGGGTGCCTCCGGGCTGCGATCAGAAAGGTTTCTTTCGCGACACACACGATGACGGTGTCTACGTCCACAACGTCACCGGTGAGGTGCTGTTCTCGTCGCTGCAGCGCATCGACACGGGCGGGGGCTGGCCGAGTTTCTCAGCGCTGCTCGCGCCCAACGCCGTGGAGTCCAACGTCCGCGCCGAGGGCCGCGTCAAGGCCGAGCTGCGGACCACCAAGAACGCCCCTCTCGGCGTCGTCCTCAGAGACGGCCCTGCCGACCAGGGAGGCCTGCGCTCCTGCGTGAACCCGGCCGCGCTGCGCTTCATTCCAGCTGCGATGCTGGCGGCCGAAGGCTATGCTCAGTTCGCTTCCTTGTTTCCGTTCAGCAGCCAGAAAGGTTCCCCCATGACGACGACGACGACGACGAAGTCCGCGACCGCGACCGAGACGGCCATCCTCGCCGGCGGCTGTTTTTGGGGCATGGAGGAAATCCTCATGAAGGCCCCTGGCATCATCGACATCGAGGCTGGCTACACGGGCGGGTGGCTCGAGAACCCCAGGTACGACGACACCCACGACAGCAAGTCGGGCCACGCCGAGGCCATCAAGGTCATCTTTGACCCGACCAAGATCACGTTTGCGCAGATCCTCGATGAGTGGTTCTTTCGCATGCACGACCCGACCTCACTGCACCGCCAGGGCAACGACACCGGCACGCAGTACCGCTCGGCCATCTTCTTCACGTCGCCAGAGCAGCACAAGGTCGCCGAAGAAGCCAAGGTGCGCGCGGGTGCTTCCGGCCGCTGGAAGAAACCCATCGTCACCGAGGTGGTGGCGGCGTCAAAGTGGTGGCCCGCCGAGGCCTATCATCAGGACTACCTGCAGAAGAATCCCGGCGGCTACACCTGCCACTTCATGCGCGATTGATCGGGTCATCCCGAATCGTGATGACCCATCGGCCATCGCCAGCGGGATGAGCACATGGAGGGTCGTGCGAGCAGCACCCGCGACACCTCGTCCGCCTGCGAAGTCAAAACGCCTGCTGAACCCGACACGTCAGCGCGGACCCGTCGCCGCTGCACGACGGCCGGCTTCAAGCGGAGCGTGACGGGACCTCAGCGCGGGAGCTCGTCGCTGTCGAGGCTCACGCTCAGGCGGAGCCAGATTTCCCGGCCCGGTTGATCGGCGAAGAAGCGCAGCAGGCTCATGGAATCCCGATAGCGCTGGTTCAGCAGGTTCTTCACCTCAAGGCCAACCTGCACCTTGCCGTCGAGGACCGTGGTGCGGGCCGCAGCGTCGAGCAGCACGTAGCCCGGCGGCGGCGGCGTGAAGTCTGATCCCGCGTCGGTGCGGTTCTGGCGAAACACCGTGCGCATGCCGCCGGCGACGAAGCCGTCCGTCGTGCCAACGACGTCGGGGACGTGCCACTGGGCCTCGACCCGACCCTGCACCGGCGGCACGAACGGCAAGGCGCCACCGGTGCTGAGGTTGCGCCCCTGCACCACCGCCAATTGGCCCACCAGGCTGACGGGGCTGTCGGGGGCGACGATGACGCTGCCGTCGACGCCGGAGAAGAGGGCGTCGACCGCCGTGTAGGAGAAGCGCGGATAGGCCCCCGTGATCAACACGTCGATGACAGGGGCACCATTGGGCCCAAGCTCGGGGCCAAACGCGATGTAGTCCGAGGTCTGGCTGGCGAAGAACGAGACGTCGACCACCAGCAACTGCGGCAGGGCCAGCCTGGCGCCGATGGACGACGACAGCGTGGTCTCTGGCCCGAGGGCGGCGTCGCCGAGGCCAAAGACGGGGAAGCTCGGCGCCCGGCCCGTGAGGTAGAGTTCGTCGACGTCGGGGAAGCGGGTGGCCGACGACCCCTCCACCGACAACGTCAGCGCGTCGTCGAGGGCGCCGAGGTCGATGGCGGTGCGGGCGCCGCCGGTGACGGTGAAGGCATCGGCGTCGGTGTCGCAGCGGGCGCCGGCGGCCCCCGTGACACAGGCGGTGCTGTCGAGCTTGCCCCGACGCACTTGTCGGTCGAAGGCGCTGTCAGCGAGAAACGCCGTCTGGCCCATCAGGTCGTAGCGGGCGCCGAGTTCGAGGGTGACGTCGCCGACCCCCGACGGCGCGATGTCGAGGCGTTCGATGGCGAAGACCCCGCCCGTCAGGCGACGGAAGTTCGGGATCAGGGGCAGGCCGACGTAGGCGTGCTCCTGGAGGTCGCCGTGGGCGCCGGCGGTGCCGCCGAGGGTGAAGCGTCCAAAGGTGAGCCTGGTGTGCTCCACCACCACATCGACGGCGTGGGTGATGATGTTGAAGCTGTATTGGGGGCCCGTGATGGATTG
>CAJBHN010000901.1 GCA_903952805.1 uncultured Myxococcales bacterium
AGTACTCGGGGAAGTCGAGCCAATGGCGCGACTCACGAATCAGACCTCGAAGCAGCAACCAGCGCATGGCTGACGATGACCGCAGCCCTCAGCGAAACACAACCCGGGTACGTCGCCCCGACGGATGCCCCGCCAACGTCAGCGTGAAGCCGTCGCCGTTGACGACGCCGTCGCCGACGACTTCGACCGCTCCAAGGACGTCGGCTTCGGCTGGCAGTCCAATGCCCGTACCATCGAGGACGTAGCTGGCGCCGTCCTCCTCGACGAAGCGGCCACTCTTGCCCAGGGCAACGGCGACTTCGCGGTCGCCCTGCGTCGACGACAGGTCGGCGATGGCATCCCCAGCAACCTCGAGCAGGGTTTGGGCGGGCAAGGCCGTCATGGGTACGATGGCGCCCGCCGGCATGAAGACAGGAATCTCGGTGACGGCGGCATCGACCGAGACCGTGCCGACGTACTCAGTGCGAGTGGCGCCGACGCTTCCTGGTGGAGCGCCGGGCATGGGGAAGGCGACAAAGCGACCGCCGGGCAACACCACGGTGCGGGCGACGGCGCCTTCGGTGACGACGGGGGCCACCAGCAGGTTGGGGCCCAACAAGACCTGGTCCTTGATGGACCACAGGGCTTCGTCGTCGGGGAACAGCACCGGCATTGGTACCCACAGGGGCAAACGCCCAAGGCCGGTGGCGACGGCAGTGTCGGCGTTGGCGTCGGCGACGGCGAGTGCTCTCAGGTAGGGGTAGAGGCGAATGTGAATCTCGGCGTACCGCTTCCAATGCGCCGTGCTGTCGGCGTCGGTCTGCAACATGTGGTTGGCGCGAGCATGGGTGCCGTGGTGGGTGCGCATGACCGGCGTGAAGGCCCCCAGCGTCGTCCAGCGGAAGAACAACTCGGGGCTGACGGTGGCGTTGGTCGAAGACTGGTAGCCGGCGATGTCGTGGGCGAAGTACGTAAAGCCGGTGACAGCGGCACCGATGCCGATGGGGATGATGGTCGGCAGGCCGTCGTCGGCCTGGAAGCTGGTCCTCTGGTCACCAGCCCACATCACGTCGACGACGGCTGGCGAACCCAAGAACCCCGAGCGCGAGTAGAGGACGACCTCGTCAAGCAGGCCCGCTTCCTCGATGACTTCGCGATTGAGGCGCGCCCACGTGACGGCGTATTCGTTGTGCACCAGGGCCGGATCTTCACCCGAGGCCAAGGCAACGTCGTCGACCGGCATCCATTCGCCGAAGTCCGCCATCCAGCCACGGGCCCCCAGTCTGAGTGCCTCATGCAGATGCCCTTTCATGGCTGCGATGGCCTCGGGGTTGGTCAGGTCCAGCAACGTCGTCGGCGAGAATTCCCGATCTGCTCCCGTAAACAACAGGGTTTCGCCGGTGGATGCGTGGTGCAGGCCGTGGCCTGCGGCCGTGACTTCGTCGAAGACGTCGCCACCTTCGGTGACAAACGTATTGAAGTAGACTTGGTGCGCGATGCCCTCGGCCCTCAGGTCGGTCGCCATGGCCTCGTAGGTTGGGTAGACATCGCGATCGAGGCGCCAGTCCTCGTCGAGGCGATAGAGGTTGCCGGCATCCTGGCCTCCCCGCCAATCCTCCGACCAGATGACGCTGGTGGGGATCTCGTTTTCACGCAGAAACGCTGCGAAGTCCCTGACCTCCTGTTCGGAAAAGATGGCGTCATTCCAGGGGGCGAAGACGAATGGTGGCAGCAGCCGCGGACGACCCAGGGCCTCGCTCAAGAGTTGTTGGGCGCCCAGGACCGTGTCTGCGGGCAAGATCACCATGCGCAGGGTGTCTTGCCAGACCTCAAAAGACGTAACGTCGACCTTGGTGGCGCACAGGTCGACGCGGGAAAACGCATCGACGTCGAGCATGACACCGACGCCATCGCTGCGCAGCAACGCGGGCATCGGTACGTGGGTCGTGTGGCGTCGACCGAGGAGTTGCCAGACACCTGGCAGGACATCGTCGTCGGTCTTGCCGACGCCTTGCTCGCTGACCCACAGGGGGACCACTTGACCCCGGTGGTCAACGTCGGCGCTCTGGGCGCCCAGGCCAAGAAAATGGTGATCAGGCGCGCACGGCGTGGAGGCCACCACCCGGTCGCCGTCGGTGGCCTTGAGCTCGACGACGGCTCCGCCCTGGTCGAAAGAGACATGACCCGTGGCGATCGCGTCTTCGCCGTTCATGACCTCAAAACCCACTGAATCCGCCTCGGCGGCCAGCAGCCGCAGCGTTGTTCCCGGGCGAAACGGACGGCTGTCCTCGACAATGTTGAACATGCCGAACTGCATCTCGTAGCTGGCCACACCGCGTTTGGTGCCAATGCCGGCGGCGTCGATGTCCATGACCAGCCGTCCTCCCCGGCGAATGGTGACATCGTGGTCGACCGCGCTGACGACGACGACGGTCTCGCCGCTGCTGATCTCGGCGCGGTCGGCAGGGCCGCAGGAACAGTCAGCGCTCACGGCAGCCACCGTCAAAAGGGCGACTTCGGCAAGATGGCGGCAAGGCTTCCTCATGAAACTCCCAAGTTGCGAAGCCGTTCCCAGCCCGGCGGGGAACAGTTGTTGATGGGGGGGCTGATCTTCGTCATACACGAAGTGTGGGCGTGACCAAATGCGCCACTACCGAGGATGGACGCCGTGGCAAGTGGCCTCTCCAACATGGACAACGACGACCTCGAAGCTGTCCTCCTCGCTGACGACGTGACCGCCGGTGCATTTCTGCGCTTGTTGCCCCACCCCGCCGACGTGGTGGAGGCCCTGCGTGTCGTCGATGTGGATCAGTGGCCGCGCCTGCTGCGGCTGGTGGGAGACGATGGTGAACGCGCCGAGACCGTCGCCCTGCTCGAGGAGGACGAGCGCTCGATGCTGCTCGACCTGCTCGATCCCGGCGAGATCGGCGCCCTGATCAAGAATCTCGACTCCGACGACGCCACCGACGTCTTGGAGGAGCTGGAGCCGTCGGAGCAGAAGGAGGCGCTGGCAGCGCTGCCTGCCGATGAGCGCGCTCAGGTTGAAGAACTGTTGCGCTACGAGCCGGACACTGCCGGCGGCATCATGCAGGTCGAGCGGGCCCAGGTGCGCCGCAATCAGACCGTCGACGACGCCATCGCTTGCGTGCGGGCCCTGGTTGAAGACAACAGCCAGGTCCACAACGTCTACGTCGTTGATGATGAAGACCGCCTGGTTGGCTTCGTCGACCTCGCCGCGTTGCTGTTGCACCGGCCCGATACGAAGATCAGCGAGTTGGTGCATGCGCCCATCGCGAAGGTGATGCCTGACGTCGATCAGGAGCATGTTGCCCACCTGTTCAAAAAGTACGGCATCTACTCGCTGCCGGTCGTCGACAAAGAGGGCCGCATGCTCGGCCGCATTCTTCATGACGATGTCATCGACGTCGTTGTCGAGGAAGCTGAAGAAGACGCCCTCAAACAAGGCGGTACGTCCTCGGAGGAACTGCTCTACCGGGACCAGGCGTTCTCGATTGCTCGCATTCGCCTGCCTTGGTTGATCGTGACGCTCATGGGCTCATTGGTGTCGGCCAAGATGATTCACCTGTACTCGGGGGTCCTGAGCGAGGCGATCATCCTGGCGGCGTTTGTCCCCGTCGTCACCGCCATGGGCGGCAACGTCGGTTCGCAATCTGCCACCATCATGACGAGAGGGCTCGCCACCGGGCGGGTTGATGTGTCGGACCTGCTGGCGATTGTCTTTCGCGAACTGCGGGTCGGTTTGATGATGGGCATCGTCTGTGGCGCCGTCGTCGGTTGCGTCGCGGCGCTGTTCTTTTCCGATGGCCATTACACGCTCGGAATCGTTGTCTTTGTGGCGATGATCGCAGCGATGACCGTGGCGGCGACGGTCGGCACCATGGCGCCAGCGGTCATGCAGCGTGCAGGCATCGATCCTGCCATCGCATCAGGTCCTTTTGTGACGACGGCCAACGATTCCATTGGCATCGTCATCTACCTGACGACGGCATTTTTCTTCCTCGATAAGCTGCGCCCCCTGTGACGACGACGACGCCACCCACTGCGAAGCCCACGACCGTGGCGCTGTTTTGTGACGGGTCTTGTCTGGGCAACCCCGGCCCTGGCGGTTGGGCGGCGTTGCTGCGGTCGCCGTCGTCGTCGGGGCCCCCCCATGAAAAGCTTGTCAGCGGGGGCGAGCCAGACACCACCAACAACCGCATGGAATTGCTGGCGGCCATTGAAGGGCTCCACATTCTCAAGCGGGCATGCGTGGTCGAGGTCTTCACCGACTCCAACTACGTCGTGCAGGGCATGAAGAGTTGGCTGGCGGGGTGGAAGAAGAATGGCTGGAAGGCCAGTGGCAAGCCGGTGAAGAATCAAGATCTCTGGCAGCGCCTGGACGACGTGTCTGCCCGCCACAGCGTCCATTGGCAGTGGGTGCGAGGCCACGCAGGCCACGTCGACAACGAGCGCGTCGACGTCGCCGCCCGCGAAGCCGCCACCCGGGTTGCTGCGGCCGGTCGGGGCGGCGCCCACCGGTGAGCGTCGTCTTTGGCATCGGCATTGGTGCGTCGGGAGCCGCCGCCGTCGAGCATGTCGATGGCGCCTTCGACGATATCCGAGCGCTGTGGCCTGTCGTTGGTGTCAGTCGACGCTACGCCAATCCCCCCTGGGGCGGCGTGACGCGGGCGCCGTTTGTGAACGCCGCCGCTCTCGTTGAGGCCGACGTGCCAGCCAGCACCGTGCTCATGCAGCTCTTTGCCATCGAGCGTCGGCACGGACGACTTCGTGGTGTGCGCAACGCGGCCAGGACGCTGGATCTCGATGTGCTGTGGTCGTCTGGCCGGCCGTCGTCGTCGTCGTCGTCGCTGGCACCGGTGGTGCCCCACGCCCGACTGTTGCAGCGGGGGTTCGCCGTCATCCCGCTGATGGAAGCGATGGAGCGTGCGGGCCTGCCGGTCCCTCATACGGTTCGCATGGCTGCGGCTACCTTGCAGTTGCGCCCGCCGATGATGGCGCTGCCCGCG
>CAJBHN010000902.1 GCA_903952805.1 uncultured Myxococcales bacterium
CGACGACCTCGGTGCCGACGCAGCCGACCTTCGTTTCCGGGTTGCCATGTTGGCCCGCGCTGTCGACGTTGATCTCTTTCAGGAACCGTATCGCAGCACGGCTCACTACTGGCTGTGGCGAGCGGCCCTGCGTCGTGGCCACCAGGACCCTGGTGAGGACATGATTCCCGCAGATCCGCGCCTGCGCTTCATGCACCAGACCCACCGGGTCCTCTGTGCCGCCGGCTACGGCATGACCACCATCGACGCCGCCACTGCTCCAGGCTTGGCCAAGGCGCTCGTGCCCGTCGACCCTGACGACGGCGATATGGTGGCCCTGTCGTTGCTGTGCGCGGCCTGCGTGACGCCTCGCCCCGACATCAGCGGCCTGCGCTTGCACCTGAAGGCGCTGCAGGTCAAAAACGGCAGCCTGCGGACCCGCGTTGACGACCCGGTGGCGCGTCACCATGCCGCCTGTGTCGCCGCCTTGGCTCTTGCCCTGCTCGACGACGATTGACAGGTGGCGCGCGCTCTGCTGACAATGCGCTCGCTGCCGGAGTGATGGAATTGGTAGACGTGCCGGACTCAAAATCCGGTTCCTGCAAGGGAGTGGGGGTTCGATTCCCCCCTCCGGCACCACACAAAGCGTCGACGACAAACGCCCTCGAAAGAGGGTTTTTGTCGTGATGGGGCGGACGCTCTTTCGGGGCTTCACCCGGCAGTTCACCCGGCAGTTGGCTTTTGCGAACCGGCCCCGCGCGTCTTTGGCGTGTCGGCTGACGAGCTCGTTGCCATCGTGCGGCGCATGGTGCGGCGGGCCAGCGGTGGCGTTTCCCATGACCTCGACGATGCGGTCCAAGAGACGCTGTGCAGGCTCCTGGCCCTCGATGCCCACACGTTTGGCACCACCCGCGCCCCTGAGGGGGATGTGCGGGCAGCGCCGTGAAGCCCACGATACGCAAACAAAAAGGCGCACCCTGGTGCGCCTTTTCTGTCGCTGGCTGGTCGCAGCAGTCAGCGCCGGGACTGGGCCAAGCCGACACCAGCGCCGACAATGGTGCCGATGCCAATGCCGAGGGGGAGGGCCATGGGCGCGGTCTGACGAAGAAACCACACGCCTGCTCGGGCGAAATCGGCGTCAAAGATTGCAACGCTCTCCATACCCGACGCAAAGGCCGCCGCCGAAAGCACCACCAAGCCACCGACGGCCCCGAGGGCAGCGCCCAGCATCGCCGTCAAGGGAGCCGTGCGAATGCGAGCGGCCCAGGCACCACCGCCGGCGAGGGCGACGGCGGCCTCAAACAGCCTCAGCGCCATGCGTTCGGTCACCAGGCGGGCGGCAACACCAATGACAACGACGTCGGTGATAAAGACCAGCGGCGCTTCAGGAAAAGCACCGAACGTGTAGATGTCGCCAGCCAAAAACGGCAATCCGACGCCGGCGAGGACGGCGAGGCTGGCCCCAAACATCGCAAGCCGCCGAGCGTGGTGCAGGCGGAGAGGGTCCCCGGCGATGACGGCACCAAGGCCGGCAGCGTAGGCGGCCTCAACATCGACGCGGTGGGCGTCAACAACGGCGGCAGCTTGGCGACTGCGGCCTGTCAGCAGACACAGCAAGCCGAGCACACCAGCCTGGGCATCCCGACCAAAGAGGCGCAACTCACCAAACATCCCCAGGCGGGAGGGTGCTGCAACCAAGAAGGTCAGCAAGGGAATGCCCACCACGATGAAGGCGCTGAACAAAGGCGCTCGTGCGCATGGCGACACCATCAACCCAAACAGCGCCCCCAGGGTGAGGACTGACGAAAACATGCAGCGTTCAGCGCCGCAAACCTGACCAGCTGAAACCTCGGAGCGAGTGGCACTGCAGCGCATGATCACCTCGTATGGTCGTTCTCGTCGCACCTCATGATAGCGACCTGACAGCAGCGGGCGCAAAGGTGACCAGATTCCCGCAGGGATGATGCATGTGGGAGTTTGTAGGCGCCGAATACGACGGATGGACAAGTACCGTACGGATGCAGAAGACTGCCGCTCGCTGCCGGTCTCGGCGTCGACGGAGTCACTTTTGCGCCTCGCTTCTCTGCCCTCCTCGTTGGTTTCCTCGTTGGTGTCGCCGCTCGTTGCCAGACTGGCCCCGATGCTGGCCCTGTGCATGACGCTGGCGGTCACTGCCGGCTGTGAGGGTGTCCGAGAACTGGTGCAGGGCCTCGACGAATTCGAAGCCAACGAGATCATGGTGGTGCTTGAAGCAAAGGGTATCGCTGCTGACAAGGTCAAACTCGAAGGTCGCGTCATCACCTACGCCATCGTCGTGCCCGAAGGCGACGCCAAGAATGCACTGCGCATTCTCGTCGCCAACAAGCTTCCCAAGCGCCGTCCAACTGGCCTGGCCGAGGTCTATCCCGCTGGTTCTGGTGGGCTGATCCCGACCCGCTCCGAGGAGAAAGCCAAGTTCTTGATGGCCCTCCAAGGTGAAGTCGAGCGCAAACTCCAGCGCCTGCCGGGTATCCAATCAGCCCACGTCACAATTGTGCAGCCCGACAAGGACATCGTCCGCGACCTCGACACGGCGCCCCCGCCCGCGACGGCATCGGTCGCCATCGTCTTCAACGCCTACGACGACCGGGGCACCAGCCTCATCTCGCAAGATGACGTCCAACGCCTGGTGGCGGCGTCTGTGGAGGATCTCAAGCCGCAAAACGTCGCCGTGGTCATGAAGAAGAACGAACCCGCCAAGCTCGTCGACATCTTCGCCGACGGCGGCACCGTCGGCGCTCCCGTGACGTCGTCCACGGTCTTTGGGGTCAAGGTCGCCGACGACGACTCCGCCAGCCGACTCAAAGTGCGCTTCTCGATCTTCCTGTTCTTGATCGTTTTGGGTCTCATCGTCGGCGGCGGCGGCATCGCCCGCGCCCTGTCCCTGCAGAAGAAACTGCAGCGGGCGGAGGCTGAATTGGCATCGGTGCGGAAGGCCACGCGCGGGACGCAGACCGGCGTCGTCCCCGCGGCCTGAGCCCCCCGGCACTGCACGGGGACTCAGTCAGTTCTCGAGAGCAGACCGGAGTTGTGCCCGCGGGAGCGCAAAAGCAATGGTCCAATCACCTGGACACACGTCGTCGCCGCTCTCCTGATCTTCAAAGATGACCTTGAGTCCGTCGCTGCAGGCGTCGACGCTTTCGACCTTCCGGCTTTCAAGGCAGCGAGCGACACCGCTTCGCGCACCACGAGCCACAAAAACGGCTTCGACCGTGAAGTCGACAGCCTCGACGGCGGCGTCGATGTCGGCGACACTGCTGTCGGTCAGACAGCGGTCGCTGAGGAAGCTGCGCCA
>CAJBHN010000903.1 GCA_903952805.1 uncultured Myxococcales bacterium
AATGACCACGACAACGCAAACCGCCGTCGTGGTTGGTGGGTGGATCATGGCGAAAACGGCGCCGGACGGTAGCTGTTGGCCTTGAAGCCGTCGGCGACGAAGGCGGCGCCCTTGCCCGCTTCGGCGTTTTGGGCGTCGAGGCCACCTTTGATGTCTTGAATCGACTTGCCACCCATGACGCCGTCGAGGGTGCCCAGGATGTCGGCCTTGCTGGTGGACCAGGGCAGTTCGCGGGTCGAGGCGATGACGTCGAGGTTGCCTGTGTCTTTGTTCTTCGGGCGCGAGCGCAGGTCGTCGAGGTAGTTGTTGGTGTTGCAGGCGTCGAAGAACATCATCTGGTAGCCGTTGGACAGCGCCCCCTGCTTGCCGACGTCGTTGTCGCCAAGGGTGTAGTGACCCGCTTCGGTGGGCTTGCCGATGACGTAGTTGCCGGCGGCGCTGGTGGCGTGGTCGAAGTCGGGGCCGGAGCCGCGGCGGCCGTGGCCGCTGTAGAGGATCAGGTCGTCCTGCTTCATGCCGTCGGCGAACTTGTCTTTGGCGCCGGGGGTGTCGCGGTCGACGAGCTTGACGAGGGCCTGGACGTCCTTGCCCCCATGCTGGAAGGGCTTGGTGAAGTAGGTGGCGTCGCGGTCGATGGACTTTGGATCGAAGCCCTGCTGCTTGAGCTGCTCGTCGCTCAGGGTCTTGACGTCGAGCTTCCGGAAACCGCGCTCACCGAGGCCCTGCACGATGTCACGCCGCAGGGCGACGTCGTTGCCGTCCTCGTCGAAGCCCAGGCCCAGCGTGGTCTGCATGACCCCGTCCTTGAACATCTTGTCGTACTCGGGGAACTGGATGGCCGGGGCGGCGGGGGCCCGGTTCAGCTTCTCCAAGGTGGCCACGTCGAGCTCGCCCGTGGGCGGCAGCTTGCTGGCCGTCTGGAATTGTTTGACCGCCGTCACGGTTTCCCGGCCGAAGTCGCTGTCGGCGCCAAAGCGAGGCAGCTCGTAGCCGGCCTTCAGCAGCTTCTCCTGGGCAGCCTTGACCTCGGGACCCCTGGCCCCCGGCTTGAGGGTGCCGGCGTCGGCGCCGTAGAGGTCGGGGCCAGCGCCAGCGCCGGCGGCGGCGGCCGGTGCGGGAGGCGCCTTCAGGGCGTTGACGACGGCGAGGGGCTTGTGGCCCGAGACCGACGCCCGGCTGCCGTCCTTGTCGAAGGCGTCGATGCCCTTGAACAGCGTGCCGAGCTCCTCGGCCCCCGCAATGGTGCCGTCGCGGTTGGCGTCGGCGGCGTCGAGCAGCTTCTTGCCGTCTACACCGGTGGCGCCGACGCGAGCCTGGGTCGCCGCGTCGTTCTTGATGCCCGCGCTGAAATCTTGCTTGAACTGGGCGCTGGTGATCTTGCTCATGAAAACCTCGATGGCGGCACATCGGCACAGGGGAAGTCAGTGTATCGGGCGACCAGCCGATGTGGTGCCAGACGAGGCGCCATGATCCAATAACTGCCATGTAGGCAAAAAACCGACACCAGCCAGCGCCCTGCTTGGCGCCGCTTTCCACACGGTGGCGAAACATCGTGCTCGGTGTTCATGCGCTGCGGGTGCTCCGGCCGAGGCGACGAGCCTGCCGAGCTTGCCGGTCGCACCACGTCGCTCGTCGTCGACACGGCGCAGGGCTGTGCACAATTCGGCCACCCCTTGGCCGGCCATCCTGCGCGGGACGCATGGTAGGTCTGATGGACGTTCAGTCGAACATATCGCTGCTCAGGCGGCGAAGCGGGTGGCGCCATGATTCAATGTTCCTCGTGTGGGTTCCAACACCGGCCAGCGCCGAATCTGGCCGCCTGTGACCAACGGCTTGCCCAAGCACCCACGATGCCGGTTCCCATGCGTTCGCCGCCGATCCCGCCGGCCGGGTGGATGATGACGGCGCAGAGGAGCGAGCAGGTCGAGCGCGCCTGGTTGATGGTCGATGAAGATGGGCACGGTGATGCGCTGCGTCAGTCGGTGGCAGCCCACGCCCGCCTGCTGGCTGTCACTGACCCCTCCTCCGCCCGCCGCATCCTGAGCACCGAAGCCATCGCCGGCGTGCTGTTGTGCATGGGCAAGCGCAACTTTGGGCTGTGGTCCCTGTGCATCGACGTCCGCCAGCACTGGCCCGACCTGCCCATCGTCGCGGTACGCGACACCGGCCAGGTCGACGACGACGCCATCGACGACGACACCATCGTCAACGTGGTCGATGTCGTCGACGTCGTCATCGACAACGGCCGCGTCGAGTCCCTGCTGGTCCAGCTCGATCGGGTGACGTCGGCCTTTGAGGGGAACGAGCCCACCATGGTGCTTGCCCCCAGCCCGCCACCGGCCACCGTGATCGACGCCCACTTCGACGCCGGCCTCGACGCCGACCTCGACGCCGACCTCTACGCCAACCTCGACGCCCACTTCGACGCCGACCTCGACGCCGACCTCGACGCCGACCTCGACGCCGACCACGACGCCAACCTCGACGCCGACCTCCAGCTCACCACATGTGGGCTCCGACACCGGCCAGCGCCGAATGTGGCGGCCGGTGACCAACGGCTTCCCCAAGAAGCCACGATGCCGGTGACGATGCGTTCGCTGACGATCCCGACGGCGGAGATCGAGCATGTCGAGCGCGCCTGGTTGGTGGTCGATGAAGATGGGCACGGTGATGCGCTGCGTCAGGCTTTGTCAGCCCACATCCGCCTGCTGACGGTGACTGACCTCTTCTCGGCCCGCCGCATCCTGAGCACCGACGCCGTCGCCGGCCTGCTGCTGTGCATCGGCAAGCCGACCATTGCGCTGTGGTCCCTGTGCATCGACGTCCGGCAGCACTGGCCCGACCTGCTCATCGTCGCCGTGCGCGAACCCGGCCAGGGCGACGACGCCGCCATCGTCACCATCGTCGACGCCGTCATCGACAACGGCCCCGTCGAGGCCCTGCGGGTCCAGCTCGAGCGGGTGTCGTCGGCCTTCGAAGTGAGCAAGCCCACCATGGTGCTTGCCCCCAGCCCGCCGCCAGTTCCCTCGGCCGCCGACATCGCCGACCTCGTCGCCGACCTCGTCGCCGAACTCGACGCCGAACTCGACGCCGAGCTCGACGCCGAGCTCGACGCCGACCCCACCACCGTCTCCGCCGGCCCCGACCTGGCCGACGACCTCGCCACCGAGACCCGGGTGCTGCTCCCCCGAGCGGTCGAGACCGAGGAGCGGCGCGAGGCCCAGCAGGGCAGCGGCCCCGAGATCCTCATGCGCCTCGCCTGCGCCGGCCGGACCGGCCGCCTGCTGGTCGCCGACGGCGAGGGGGCCGGCACCGTGGAGTTCAGCGGCGGCGAGCCCGTCGCCGCCGACCCCGCCACCGGCGACGGAGGCCTGTATCGCCGCCTCATCACCGATGGCCTGCTGCGCCAGGGACAGGTGCCAGACACGCTGCCCAAGGGCCGCCTGCTGGCCGCCCTCGTCAGCGTCGGGCAGCTGACCGAGGTCCAGGTGATGTCCTTCCGGCGCAGCGTGTTGCGCGACCAGCTCGCGACCCTGTGCCGGCAGGATGCCGTGCAGGGCGTGTTTGTCGAAACGACGACGACGACGACGACGACGACAACGACAACGGCCGAGGCCGGCGGGCCGACGTCTTTGGGCGGGGCGCCGCGCATGAACATCTTTGGCCTCATCGTCGATGCCCGCCGTCGCTCGGTGGCCCCCGAGGTGCTCGACGCGATGTTCGTCGAGCTGGAGGGCTGGCACCTGACGGCGACACCGCTGCTGGCGCAGGCGGCGTCCCTGGTGGGGCCCTTCAGCGGGGGGAGGGACCTGGCCCCCCTCATCAACGGGGGCAGCGCGCGGCAGCTGCTGGTGAACCTCGATTGGGACCGCTCGATCGGCAC
>CAJBHN010000904.1 GCA_903952805.1 uncultured Myxococcales bacterium
GTCGACGTAGGCCGCCGCGGAAAAACGCAGGCCCGCCATTGTTCGCCAGTCCGGATAGCGACGCCACACGCGGGCGACGAGGTCGCCGGCATCCTTCGCTTGCGGGACCTCGGCGAGGAAGTCGGTGACGTAGCGGCGGTAGACGGGCAGGAAATCCTTGCCGAACGGCTCGCCGTGCCCCGGATAGAACGTGTCGACGTCGGCGAGCGATGCGAGCACGTCGATGTTGGCGACCACACCCTTGTCGTCGAGCTCGTTCAGCCAGGGATGGACCTTGTTGTAGACGAGGTCACCGATCACAGCGGCGCGGAGCGACGGAATCACGAGCATTGTGGTCGTCGGGTGTTCGCCACCGACAACATCGACGATCTTCACGTCCACACCACCGACGGCGATGGACGCGGCTGTGTAGGGAGCGAGGGCGATGGGACCGCTCGGCATTTCGCCCGGAAAGAATTTCTGCAGTGGCGCGTCAAATTTCTTCAGGATCGCTGGCCCGTCTTCGACGGTCACCGGTCGGGCGTAGAGCGGGACGCCGGGGAACGCCTGCGCGATCGCCTGCAGACCCGCGTAGTGGTCGGGGTGGCCGTGGGTCACCCATACCCACGCGAGCTTCTTGCCCGACGCCTTGACGAGTTCGACGACTTTCTGCGCCTCGGGCATCACCAGCTGCGCATCCACGATGGCGACCTCGCTGGCCGTCTCCAGCAGCCACGAGTTCACCGTCGCCGAGTACTCCGCCGACAGGTGGGCGCGCAGCGTCAACGGGCCGCGGCCATAGGGCCCCATCGTCGTCGCGTTATCCCGCCGCCCCAGGCCTCCGGGAGGAGCAGCAGCCGAGCTCGCCGACGGCGTTATCGCCGGTGCATCAGGGGCTGACGTCGGTGTCGCGCAGCCCGCAAGAGCGACGGCAACACCAACAATCCCCGACCGAATTGAATCGATGGGCAGCGATACACGAATCATCAGGACACTCCTTGGCTGACGCGGCTGGTTGCACGCAGAAACGATGACCTTCGAAAACGCGGGAAGACGGCCCCCATGCCGCCAGCGCCGATGTGGCACTCGACCAGGCAGCGCTCAGCGAATCCATCGCCGGCTCGGCGAGCCCAGGGGTCGTCGTCGTTGTCCAGAGGTGGTCCTTCTGCGGCGGGGAGCCTGAGGCCATCGTCGGGGGCGAGGCAAACTGATCACCCCGTCCCGCAGCGTCAGGGCGACGACGCGATCGCGGCGCAGGCAAAGGTCGCAGCGGCGGTCTCCAGACCATGGATGACCGGGTCCTTGAAGCCCGGGGTCCGTTCACGATCTTTGCCCATGGACAGCGCTGTTACACGCCGCAGCCATCATCACATCGGTGACGGCGGCTGCCCTGCCCCCGGGTCCCTGTCGGTGCCCTGGCCCGAAATCCTGCAACGATTGCAGGATTTCTCGGGTCGGCCCCGATCAGCTCAAGGCCCCAGATCGAAGACCAGCACCTCGCTGTCCACCGCCACGCCCTGCACCGTCAGCCGGGTCCCGGCGATGGCGGCGCCGTCGCCGGCGTGGAGGGTGACCGGCTGGCCGCTGCCGTCGTCGACGGTGACGCTGCCCCTGACCAGCTGCACCCAGCCACGACCACCCCGGCGCAAGACGAGCTCAACCGCCTTGCCGGTGGCCAACAGCGACGCGTACAGGTCGACGTCGCTGTGGATTGCGACGACGCCATCGCTGGGGGTGTCGGACGCCACCAGACGCAGGCAGTCCCGCTTGCTGGCGGCGTCAAAGTGCTGCTGGGCGTAGCCGGGCTGGATGCCCCGGGACTTGGGGAGCAGCCAGATCTGGAGGAAGTGCACGGGCTGCGTGGGCCGGGGGTTGTTTTCGCTGTGGGTGACGCCGGTGCCGGCGCTCATGCGCTGGATGTCGCCGGGGACGATGATGCTGCCGTTGCCCATGCTGTCCCGGTGGCCGAGTGCCCCCTCGACGACATACGAGATGATTTCCATGTCCCGGTGCGGGTGGGTGCCGAAGCCGGCGCCGGGGGCGACGCGGTCGTCGTTGATGACCCGCAGGACGCCGTAGCCCATATGGGCCGGGTCCCGATGCTCACCGAAGCTGAACGAATGCCAGCTGTCGAGCCAGCCGATGTCGGTATGGAAACGGTCGGCAGCGGGTCGAATCGTCATCATGTCAGCCTCCAGCGCGTTCATCTTGGCCGCCCTCAGGCGACCTCGCCCAACAGGGTCTGCCAGCCAACGCTGGCGCTCGTGCCGCGGCCTTCGTCTACCGCGACGACCGGCGCCGCCTCCATCAGGGCCACCAGACCGTGGCGCCGCAGCAGCACCCCATCGTCGATGTCGCGGATGGCGAGGGCGTCGGCGGCGGCGAC
>CAJBHN010000905.1 GCA_903952805.1 uncultured Myxococcales bacterium
CACGACGTCGACGGCGTGGGTGATGAGGTTGAAGCTGTATTGGGGGCGCGTGATGGACTGTCGCACCTGATCGAATTCATCGCGCCGGTCGAGCTGAAACGCATAGGTCACGGTGGCGGTCCCGAGGCCTCCCAGTTCGACGGCGCCGCGGGCGATGGCGGTGTCATGGGCGACGGCCTGACGAGGTCGATCGATGTCCCAGGTGGTGGTCCAGCCGTCGGCGCCGACGGGCTTGTCCGCCGACACCAGCGCCGTGAGGTCGTCGGGGGTATTGACCTTCAAGCAGAAGCACACGCCACTGTCCTGCTGCAGATGGCGGAACGATGCCCGCGCCGTCACACCACCGCCAGCCCAGCGGCTCGTGTAGCCGGCGGCAGCACCAAGGCTCCAGTTCTGACTGGCGGTGTTGCCAAGGACATACGTCGGCGTCGACACCGCCGCACCCTTGCTGCCATCGCCCTCAAGCCGAACGGTCAAGCCGGGGAGCCACGCGGGCACGGCGTCGACGCGACCAGCCACCATGCCCATCAAACCGTTGTCGATGCCGATGACGTCGACGCTGCCATCGACCCCTGGCGTGTTGCGCAGGGGGCGGGGTTCAATGAGCACCACACCAGCGACGGCGTCGGGGCCGTAGCGGACGCCGGCGGCCCCGCGGACCACCGAGATGGAGCCCGCCGAGAACGGATCGATCTCCGGCGCATGGTCAATGCCCCAGTCCTGCCCCTCGTGGCGCACACCGTCGACGAGGGTCATCAGCCGCCGACCGAACTGGCCGCGCACCACGGGCTTGGCGACCTGGGGGCCGGCCTGCACCATGGTGACGCCGGGGACCTCGGTCAGGGTCCCCGCCAGGGAACGGCCGCGCACCGCCTGCAAGGCTTCGGCGGTCAGCGTCGTCGTCGCCTGCATGCCGGTCAGGGCCACATGGCCGACCTCCCGCAGGCCCCGATGGCGATGGATGACGGTCTCTCGGACCACGTGCTCGCTGAGCTCCACGACCACCTCGGTGCGTTCGTGGGCGGAAAAATGCTCGACGATCTCGGCGCGTTCAAAGCCCGACACCACAAACAGCACCCGGTGGTCCCCGTCGGGGACGCCGCGCACAGCGAAGCGGCCGTTGTCGTCGGTGACGGCTTCGATGACCCCGCCGCGCAGCTCCGCCATGGTGGCCGTATCGGCGGGCCCGTGACTGTCTGTGCCCTCGATGCCGTGCTCGGCATGATCGAGCTCGGTGCCGGGGTCCAGGCCAACGTCACCCACCAGCACGGTCACAGACACCCCGCCCAGGGGCGCATGGTGGACGGCGTCGCGGACGACGCCGCTGAAGTTGACCTCGTCGATGCCGTCGGCGGTGCCCGCGGCCCCACCAACCGGGCTCAGGGCAAACGTCATGCGGTAGTCGACGGCGACGGGCAGATGCTGGCCGCACGTTTCAGTGACCCCGCCGTCCTTCGCCGGCGACGAGGTGCAAAACGACGCCCCGGTGAACACGAAATTCGTGGCCGCCCCCAGGGCCGCCCAGCCCATGGCCACGCCAATGTCGTCGACGACGCCGGCGCCATCGACGGGGACGCCAACGACGTCGACACGGCTGACGACGCCGTCCCCATCAATGACGACGCGTAGCGCGACGTCCCCCGTGCGGCCGGCCGCACGGGCCGCTTCGGGGTAGATGGGGTCGGCGCCGGCCACCAACTCGGGTGCGCTTTCGAGACGGGGCGGCGGCGAAGTCTCGGCGGCAGCAGCCGCTGCCGAGCCGAGGATCGATACCACCACCGTCGTTGCGAGCAGCACCCGAGCCATGGTCATTGCACCGTCAACGGGAAGGTGACGTCAACGTCAACCTCGCCGCCGATGCCGGTGGAGCCGCCGCTGGCGAAGTCCGCCGCGATGCTCGCGACCTTCGCCGCCGTGTCGTTCTCGGGGGGCAGGTGGCGCAGCATGAGCTGCAGTTCGGCGGTCCCGGCGGTGGTGGCGTCGACGGTGTGGGCGAGACCCACTGGCAGTCCATTGGCGTCTTCGTCGTCGTAGCTCACAGTGGCGAGGGCGGCGGCGTTGTCGCCGGTGGCCTCGCTTTCGACCCCGCTGCCGTAGACGAGCACCTGGTGCTCGTCGTTTTCTTCATTCACTTCCTCGGTGATGTCTTCGGCGGGGTCTTCCAGTTCATTCAAGAAGCGCACCCCGAGGGTGTAGGCGCCCACCGGCAGCACGATGGGGTCGATGACGGGGGCACCGTCGTTCTCCGGATCGGCATGGGTGAAGACGAGGGCGGCGCCAGCGGCCGGGGTGAAGGTCAGCTCGACGGTGGTGATGACCTCCCCCTCGTTGATGTTCTCGTCGGGGTTCTCGATGTCGGGGCAACCAGTGAGGGCGACGGGCAACAACAGAGCAATGGCAAAGCGGTTCATGTTTTCATCCACAGGTGGAGGGAACGTGCAGGGACGTGAAGGGACACGGGAGAGAGATGAGCGGGCCTCGGCGCCAGCAATCACAAACCACCCACTGAAACGTATGTTTCACTGGTGACTGGAAATCATTGGCTGGCATCGCCATGGAATCGACGCGTGACGAAAGCCACGCTCAGACGGGACCACTCTTTGGAGAGAGTGGACGACCGACCCGACGAATCCGGTGATGGAGGCCCTCAGGCGGGCGGCGAGGTCTTGGGAGCCACCGCGAGCAGCGCCAGCGATGTCTGTGATGCCGTCGGCGGGGTCACCGTCGCTGGCAACGCCTCAAGGCACAGGGGCGGCAGGACACCGACGTCCACCAGGGCCAGCACCGGCGTCGGCGCCCGGCCGGGGTTTGCCACCAGCGGACAGTGATCGTGATCCGCCGCCGGCACGTTGTGGGGGGCTGCGGGCGTCGCAGGCGCGCCAGCTTCCCGTTCGACAAGCTCGCCGTGTTCGGCGCAGACCTCGTGGCGAACCAACCCCATGTGGGCAACGACGCCAAACTGGGCGAAGAGGCTTGCGAAAAAGGCGATGGCAGCAACGACACTGCGCCGCCGGGAACGCGGCGCAAGTGCCTGACCATGGAGAGACGAGCCGCTCACAGGGATGGCATACCCTTGGACGGACCACCCTGCAATCGTTAAGCCATCTACTGGATCACCATCAATGAGACACCGGGGCCGTCATCGACTTTGACGTCGTCGGATGCGTTTCCCGGACGCCATGGGCTATCAACGGAACGCGTCGACACACTGCCGCGGCGGAGCGGAGGGAACTTCCTGAATGTTGCACGAGCTGCTCGCGGAGAATCGTCGCCGGTTCCACCACACCTACAGCGGCGGACTCACCAATCACCTCCCCATGTGTTTGGGCGCATTGCGAGAGCTGGGCGCTGACGACGACCGCTTGCGGCGTTTCTTCGACCTGTATGCACAGCGCCTCGAGCCGGCTGTTCCGCTGGTGGGAATCGTCGATGTGCGTGCCGACCGGGGGCGAGCGATCACCGACGTGCTGGCCCGCGCTCCGGGTGAGGTCGCCAGCGGCGCGTTTCATGGCATCATCCGACTGGCCTGGGCAGTGGACAGCGACGACGACGACGACGTGGCCCACGCGCTGCACTACCTCGAAGCGACGCGCGGGCAGACGACCGCAAGACCACGAGGCGCAGGCCGGGAGCGTTCACTCATCGCCCTTGCCGCCCGCTTGCGCAGCGCAGGTATCGCAGCACCACCGGGTCGCTTGATCAGCACGCGGCTGCAGAACCTTGGCTCCGATCCCGCCTTCACCGCGGTCGTCGACGACCTGGCAATCGATATCGACATCAACGAC
>CAJBHN010000906.1 GCA_903952805.1 uncultured Myxococcales bacterium
CGGTGGGCTCAAAGAGAATCTCGAGGCGCTTGGGTGGCGTGGCCACCGCGCGTTTGACGCGGCCCAGCAGCGCGAAGTCCACCTCGGTGGCAGGGTGGACAATCAGCTACTGCAGCAGCGTGCCGGCGGTGGGCAAGACCGGCGTGAACAGCACCGTCCCGCCCACGGCGACGTGGCTCTTCATGTAGTCCTGCAGCCGTTCCAGCGTCTTCAACTTGATCAGGAACGACGGCATGTCCGGGCCGTGGACGGGGCTGGTCGACGACGACGACGGCGCTGTCGACGACGAATCGGTGTGGGCGGCTTCGGCGCATTGCTGGGTGCGGATGATGAACGCGTCCCAGCGGCGCTTGGCATCGGTGGACAACGCAAAGAGCGACAGCCCCACGCCCTGGCCGGGAATGATGCGCGACACCGACGCGGCGGCCTGCAGGGGACCGTCGGGCAGGTGCAGCACCAACTGCACGAGGTGACGGTCCTGCGGTGGGTCGACGACGGCGACGAAGAGGCCGTGACGAGCGACGTCGATGGCGCGACCGCGGCGGGAGCCATGGCGATCGATGACGTCGACATCGATTCGTTGCCCAAAGCGTCGGCTTCGTCGGTGATTGGCGAGGGCGCTTGCGTCGGTCACAGCATCAGTGCTCGCAGGGGGTCGCACGTCGCGCAAGGCGTGGGACACCGCAGGTGATTTGGCACAGCCTTTGGTTCACCTGACACGGTGCCGACGACGAGACTACTCGCTGCCGATGCCGGCGAGGATGACGACGTAGAACACGCCGTCTTTGGGGTGCAGTGCGAACGACGCGCCCATGGCGGTGGTGTCGAGGTCGAGCAGGGGGCGAAAGGGACCCAGCAGCAGCGGATCGTCGATGCGGGCCACCAGCGGATACACTTTGGTGATGGACGCGTCGGCTTCGAGGGCGACCTCGCCGACGGGGCCGCCCAGCAAGGTGTCGTCGACGCGGCCCACCTCCATCATGCGGGTGGCGAGGCGCCGGGCGGTGGTCTCCAGCGTGTCGGAGATGGTGAGGGGTTGAAAACCCTGACCGGTGCGCAGGCGATTGACCTCGTCAAGCAGGCGCTTTTGCACCTCGGTGGGGTCGCGCACCGGTGGCCGGCGACCGAGGATCCCCACCAGCGTGACCGTGGGTCTCCCGAGGGGGTCGGTGGCCCGCATCACCGACACGCCGACGTGGGTGACCCCCATGGCCACCAATTCATAGCGATGGGCCGGGCTGTCGACGAGGGCCTCCCACGCGTCCTTGAGGGTGCTGCCGCGGGCCTGGACCTCGGCGAGGCGGATGAACTGAGCGCGGGGATTGTCGTCGCCAAAGCGTTCGCGCAGGGCCATCTTTGGGTCTTGGCCCTCGAGTCGATGGCCAAGGGCGGCGCGGTCTTTGACGGCGACGGCGCGGGCCGCCGCGAGCGTGCCGAGCACGGGAGAAATCTTCAGCGGCTCCAACAGCTGCTCGTTGCGCAGCCGCTGCACGAGGGCTTCGGCGCGAAAGGTCAGCGCCTGGTCGTCGTGGCCCTCGTCGGGAAACAGCACCTCGGGGACGGGCATGGGCAATCCGGGGTTGCCGCGCAGATAGGGCCACAGCAGCGCCACCTCGGGAGCGCCGCGGGCGAGGCCGTCGGCGTCGACGTCGTCGACGAGGACCTCGACGACGTGTCGGCCCTCGCGACGGAAAGGCAGCGTCACGCTTTGGCGTTTGCCCGCACCATCCAATGGCAAGCGGTCGACGAAGCCGTCGGGGCCCAGCACAAAGACGCGACCCTCGCGACGCGTCGACACCGACACCGACATGATCGACGGCACCGTGGCGTCGCGCCGATCGGCCCGGGGCAGGCTCGAGACGTCCAGCAGCCGCCGGGTGGCGATGGCGGCGACGCAGCGGCGGCCATCTGAGGAGCCTCCCTCGGCGACGCCCAGGTGCGTGAGACCCTGGTCGCGAAACACGGCCTCGCTTTGGGCGACGACGCTGTCGCGGTCTGTGGCCATCACCGCCAAGACCCGGCCCTCCCACAAAAAGGCCGCCGCACGCACATCGTCGTCGATGACGGCGTCGGTGTCGCGAGCGCACAACAGCGCTGCGGCTTCGTCGAGCCCGGGGTCTTGCTGCAGCGTGGCGGCCGCCGGCAGCCAGCTGATGTCGACACCCCGACCGACGCTCGCCACGTCGGGAGTGCTCACGCAGGTGGCAGCAACCAAGCTCAGCCCGAGGGCGCAGACCAGACCACGAAGACGCATCCCCCACCATCGACAAGGGCGCGCGTCATCGCAACATTTCCGGAGTTCCCCACCCCGCGCCGCACCCTCGCCCACTGCTCGGCACGGACTCCACCCTGTGGCGACGACCACCATCAAGATGCTGAAAGTACATAGCTTTCAGGCGTGTGGGTGGATGTGGGTAGAGCGGGCGCTACTCCAGCGCGACGGCGCGCTTGACCACTTCCCCGGCAGCGACGGTGACGGCGAAGGTGGTCTCGGCACCGGTGTTCTTGACCGTGACCCGATGGGCGCCGACGCCGACCCGAATGTCGGCGGGGGTGCGGCCGAGCTTCAGGCCGTCGACGATGACGTCGGCTCCCGGCGGCGTCGACGTCACCACCAGCGTGCCCCGGGCGGCAGAGGCCGGCGCGCTGCCATCGGGCTGGTTTGACGGCGTGGGTCTCTCTTCGAGCGTGATGTCCACCGAGAGCTGCTGCAGGCCCGGCGTGGCCGTCACGGTGCGCTCACCGTCGAAGTAGAAGGGATGCCGCACCACGATGGTGAGCTGGTCGCCGGGCGTGACCATGGCGCGAGCCTTATACGGCACGCCGTTGACGAGGATCTCGGCGTCCCGGGGGATGGGCCGCACAATGAGCGGCATGGGGATGGGCGTCATCTTGACGTTGACCCGCGGCGTCTCGCTGTCGATCTGAAACTTTTGGCGCAGCGACTCAAAGCCCACGGCCTCAAACTGCAGGTCGATGGTCTCGCCCCGGTGGACCTTGAGGCGCGCCGGCGACACGTATTTCGGATCGGGTTGATAGGCCCGCGAGATGGTGGCGGTGGCGGGGTCGACCTCGACGATGAGCTCGAGGTCGGTGCCGAAGTCCAGCAGGCTGCGCGCTGTTGGCGTCGGGGTCGCCGGTGCCGTCGTCGGTGCCGTCGTCGGTGTCGTCGGTGTCGTCGGTGTCGTCAGTGTCGTCGTCGAGAGCGCGGCACCATTGACCAGCGGCCGGGGCTGCATGACCGCGCGGATGGTCACGCCCACCACGATGAGCACCAGCGCGCCCAGCAGGGCGCCGACGATGGCTGCGGGCATGCGCTTGCGGGTTGCGGCGGGAGCGCGGATGCCCGTGCCGCGGGCTGTGGTGCCGGAGGTGCCGGTGGTGCCGGAGGTGCCGGTGGCGGGGCGCACGCCTGATGATTCGACGGGATCGGCAGCAGGCCGAAATTGGGTGCGGGTGACCTCGTCGCGGGCCTCGCGAGTCTCGCGCTCTGTGCGGTTCTCCCGGTTCGCCCGCTCGTCAGGCTGTCGGCGTTGGTCGGCCCGCGGCAGGGCTTCGGCGGGCAGGACCTTGACCGGGGCCCGGGCCTTCTTGGGCGCTGGCTCAAGGACGACATCGGCTTCATCGGCCTCGTCGACCTCGGCCATGAAGCAGCGGCGCATCACCTTGGCCACGCGCTCGCCGTTGAAGCCAGGCTCTCGGGCGTAGAGGTAGCCGCGCAAGGCGGCGGCGAAGGCGGCGGCGTCTTTGTAGCGACGACGACGCTCACGCTGCAGGGCCATATTGACGATGTCCATCAGCTCATCGTCGATGATGCCTTCGGCGACCAGGTCTGGGGCGTCGGTCTCGAGGATGGCATCGATGATCTCGAGGTCACCGCTGTGCGCAAAGCGCTGACGCATGGCCAGCATTTCAAACAGCACGATGCCAGCGGCAAAGATGTCGACGCGGTGATCGATGCCGCTCGAGCCCGCCAACGTCGGCTTGATCTGCTCCGGCGCCATGTAGCGCAGCTTGCCCTTGACCTGGGAACCCTGCGTCAACTCCAGCCGGTCTCGTGCGCGGGCGATGCCGAAGTCGATGACCTTGACCTGGCCTGTCATCGAGATCAGGACGTTTTGGGGGCTGACGTCGCGATGGATGATGCCCGCGAGCTGACCCGACCCATCGCGCTGGGTGTGGGCGGCCTGCAGGCCCTCCAACACCTGGATGGCGAGGTAACACGCCACCAGCGGATCGGTCCGCTCGCCGCGTTTGCGCAGCCGACGCAACAGTCGCGACAGGGCATGGCCGTCGACGTACTCCATGACGATGAAGTGGCTGCCCCGGTCCTCGTCGAGCTCGAGGACCTGCACCACGTTTGGGTGGTTCAACAGCACCGAGATGCGGGCCTCGTCGACCAACATGTTGACGACGTGCTTATTGGCCGAATGCTGGGGCAAAATCCGCTTGATGGCGACGTGCTTTTCAAAGCCGCGGGCCCCCTGGGCCTTGGCCAGAAAGACCTCGCCCATGCCACCGGTGCCCAGGCGACGCACAAGCACATAGCGGCCGAGGCGCTCCTCACCTGCCGCCTGGTCTCCCGCCTGGCCTGCTGAATGCTCGTCGTCGCGTCCCATGGCGCCATGTTCGCGGTCGGTGGCCCCGGGCGCAAGCATGGGTGCCTTGGGCCGGTGGCCATCGGCGACAAACGACGGCACAATGTCCTCGTGGTGAGCAGCGCTGTCGTGTCGATGATCATGTCGTTGGCCCTGGCCCCCCAGCAGGCGGGCGGGCCAGCGCCGGTTGGCGTCGTGCGGCCGGTCTTTGCCGGCGCTGCCGTGCGGGGGCCGCTGCCTCCCGACGCTGCCGATGCTGTTGAAGCCGTCCGTCTCGAGCTGGCCCGCTTGTTTGTCGAGAGGGGGACCCGCGTGGTCGTCCCCGTCGCTGAGGTCGTGACCGAGCAGAGAAAGTCCCGCGCCATCGCCGCGCTGGACGAGCGTCTGACGGCCGCCACCTCGTCTTTCAAGCACCGCGACTACGCCGAGGCCCGCAGCTTCGCCATCGAGGCGTTGCAGATCTTCGAGAGCAGCCTCGCCTACAGCGACGAGGACGACGGCTGGGCCCGCTACCGCGAGTTGTTGCTGCTGGTGGCCGACGCCCAGCTCAATGCCCGCGACCCGCAAGCCTGCGACGAAACCCTTGGCCAGCTCCTCGTCGTCGAGCCGGATTTTCAGCCCAAACCGGGTCAACTCACGACGGCGATGCTGGCCCGACTCGAGGTCGTCAAAGACAATCAGCGCGCCACGCCCCGAACGATGCTCGAGGTCAAGAGCCGGCCCCCGGGGGCCAAGGTCCTCGTCGATGGTCGCCGCGCCGGCCGGGCTCCCGTCGCCGTCGAGGTGCTGCCGGGCATCCACTACGTGACCCTCGACGACAACGGCAAGATCCACACCGAACGCAAGGTCGTCGGCGCCGACGGGGGCCGCGTCACTGCCCGCCTCGGCGCCCCCGAGGCCCCCGCTGCCCAGACGCTGCTGCGCCAGCTGCACAAC
>CAJBHN010000907.1 GCA_903952805.1 uncultured Myxococcales bacterium
CTTCGCCTTCGCCTTCGCCTTCGCCTTCGCCGACGCCGACGCCGGCGCCTTCACGGGAACGGGATTTTTCCGGCAGCACATCGCACGCGATCAGGAATACGCACGCAACGACGAAAGCGACGACTCGAAGCATCCAGGGAAGCTACGCCACGGGCATCGATCAGTGCCGACGAGCGCCGAACTGAGGCATGTGGTGGCCTGGCTGCAGAACGATCTCGTGTCGCATGGCCGACATGCTGTTGATTGCCCCCTGCGGCACCAACCAGGCGCCGCGTTGCCACAGGGTGCAGACGGTCCCCGAGCCGGCGGGCCGGTCGGCCGCGGCGCAGGTGGACACCCACCGGACCAAATTGCGCCCGCACCCTGACGGGCCAGGTGGCCTGCTTCGGCGGCGTCAACGACGCTGACTGCGCGTCCCGTCCCCGTCTGGTGCCGCTTGCCCCGTAATATGGGTGTGTAGGGTGATGTCTCACTTTCAGGGGGATTCGTCGCGGGACTCGCGGTGGGGGTGGGGCCTGTGGGATGCTCCGCCCCGATGTCGTTGAGGGTCTTGGTTTGTGTCGAGGATGCTGGAGTGGCCCACGTGATCGTGGCCCGCCTGGCTCGCGACGGCATCGACGGCATCGTCGTCGCCCATCCCGCTCGTTTGGTGGATGAAGCTCGCAAGGGCGCTGCGGCCGTCGCGGTCCAGCACAGGTACCCCACCGGTGAAATCGGCTCGTCCCTGTTGCGCCAGGTGCGGGTGGCCCTGGGTGAAGTCATTCCGGCCATCGTGCTGGTCGGCGGTGAATTGAGCGGTCCCGACCGGTTGGTGTACGAACGGCAGTACAAGGTCGGCGCCTTTCTGCCGACGACGTCCACGCCGGTGGAAATCGCTGGGGCCGTCCGTCTTGCCAGTGGCGCCGCCCCCGCCGTCGACGATCTGGTACTTCACGATGACGAGCGCAAAAACGAGTTCGACATCTCGGTCGAAAGCCAGGCCAACGTCGACTTCGAGGCGGCCTTCAGTGGCGCATTCGACGGCGACGATGGCGACGATGGCGACGACGACGATGACGATGACCATCAGAGCGTCAAGACCGTCGAGATCTCGCGCGGGGAATTGATTCGCCTCAAAATGGGCCAGCCGCAGCCCGTGGCGGCCCACACCCAGGAGGGCGGCTTCGATGCCGACTTCGATGACCCGTCGCGCTTGCCGGCCCCCGGCGGCGACGACGACTTCGACATTGGTGGCGTCATGGCGCTCGGTGAGAGGGCTGTCGTCGACCCACCGGGACGCTCGCCAATGGTCACGGCTGAATCGGCTGCGGTGATCAACAGCCCCGCGCTTGTCGGAGCATCGCGCGCGCCTCCGCCCCTGCCATCGCCCCCGCCATCGCCTCCGCCACCACCACCGCCTGCTCATGCCCCAGACAACTCGTCCGCCGCGTCATCACGCACGGTTGACGAGGGAGACGCCATGCAGATCCAAGAACTCCAGCGCACCCAGACCGAACTCAAAAAGGTGCTGATCGCCGAGCGCAAGTCCCGGGAGCAAGCCCAAAAGCGCGTCGAGGAGCTTGAGCAAAAGCTGCTGAAGATGGGCGATGTGCCAGCGACGTCGTCCCAGGGTGTCCCCGTCGACGGCGTATTTGAAGACCTGCGCTACCCCGCGTTGTTGGCGCGCTTCCGGGGCGAGGCCTTTACGGGAGCGTTGGTGATGCCGTCGTCGGGGACGACGCGCACGGTCTATTTGAAAGACGGTTTGCCGATTGCGTTTTCGTCGAGCGAGCCCGGCCAACGCATTGGCAAGGTCCTGGTGGCCCAGGGGCGCATCACCGACGAGCAGTACATGAAGGCCGCGACCCGAATGGTCGAGAAATCCATCAAGCTCACCGACGCGCTGGTCGAGTTGAACCTGATCGACGCCGAGAGTCTTGAGGTCGAACAGCGCAACCTGACCCGCGATCAAATCATCGCCGGCTTTGAAGTCGTGCAGGGACGTTTCACCACCAACGCGGGTCAAGTCCCCGACGGCAACACGTCGACGTTCGACTTCGGTCCCGGCGAGATCTACGTCCAGGGTTTTCGCCGGTATGCCCCCGCCAACGAGATGCTGGCGGCGTTTGAGACGCTGCGCGACAAATACCTCGTCGCCAACGCCCGCCTCGCCAGCTACCGGCCCAAACTCGGACTCCTGGGAGAAGACGAGCGCTTGCTTCGGCTGCTGGGCGAGGCTCTCACTGTCGAGGAGGCCGTTGAGCGCGCCAACCTGAC
>CAJBHN010000908.1 GCA_903952805.1 uncultured Myxococcales bacterium
AGTTCGGGTTTCCACGTCAACCTGCTAAGAACTTCCCTCAGGATCGATAATAAGAAGGAACAGGGTGCCCGATGGGTATGGGATGGCGATCAAGTCCTTCAACGCGAGTGCGCAAAAAGAAGCCGAAGAAGTTGGCAATGGTAGCGCTTGTAGGCGGCAGCTTGCCGTTTACGGGCGTCGTCTGGGCTGAGCTCGTCACTGCGGTAGCGAGCGAGTTCGTGGATCGCGACATAGGCGTGCTTTGGTGCGGCATGGGCACCGGACTCGCCGGTGCCATCGCAACCGAGGTGCTCGCTCGCGGAGGCAAGGCGACGGCTGTGGTCGTCAAGGGCGACAAACCGCCGGCCATGCCAAAGGGAGCCGAGGTCGTGAAGGTAGCCGACCTGTACGCCCGCACGGGGAAACTGCTCGAACTGTCTACGGGGTGCCTGGTCGTCCCAGGCGGCGCTGGCACGCTGATGGAATTGACGACGTTTGCGGCCTTCCGGAATGTCGGCTTGTACGCGCACCCCGTCGTTGTCCTGAACGCCGACGGTTGGGCCAATGGCGTCCTGAAGACGCTTGATGAGATGGCCGACGAAGGCGCCATCGAACTGCATGCCACCATGGTGCATCCGTGCAAGACCGCACGATCGTCGTTTGCCGCGCTGGTCGACCCGGACACGGAGAAGGTTCGACCACGCAAACGCGTTTCGGCCTTGACCCGGACGAAAATGCGAGCCGAACTGGTGCGGCGCGGACGCAAGACCACTCGGGTGTTTCGCGCTTTGACGGTGCCCGAGAAAATCGAGGCGCTTGCGTCTCCGCAACGATCACCAGCTATACCGGCGTTCGTGATTCAGATTGGTGGACCGAGCAAGGAGGTCCGCGAGATGGCGCTCAAGGACGAGGATGCTGACGTGCGTGCCGCGGCGGCTGAGCCGGCGCGACCGATCATGCATGACGAATGAGACCGTCGGTGTTTGAATCGATTACCGATATGATTTTTTGCGGAGCGGGTGAAGGATGACGACCTCCAACGAAACGTTCATCGGCAAGTCGAGCGTCAGGGTGTTCGTTCCAAGCCGACGTAAAGACGGCGCGCTTGTTGACCGTGACCTTCGGTCGGAGTGGACGGGGCGGGCGTACAATGCGCTATCTGACGCATTCGGCGGGGCATCTCCGCAAGAAGTCATCGGCTCATTTGTTCATGACGATGGTCGCGTCACGCGTGAAGAGATAACGATTCTTACGTCGAACTGCAAAGATGAATTGCTGGGCGATACAGGTGTTCAGCGAAAGGTGTTCGAGTTCGCGGGAGAGCTTTGCGCAGGGCTGGGTCAAGAGAGCATATTTGTTGGCTGGGGTGATGAGTCATATTTAGTGACGCGTCGCTTTCTGCTTGACCAGATTGCCGTTATTTCCTTCAAGAGTTTGGATAGGGATGCACGTGCACAGCACGTTACGATGGGCTGGGGCGGAATCGATAATCCGTCAAAGATCTTGCAGGTCCTCTCACTCGATATGTGGGGGCTGCCGAAGGCGGTCGATACGCCAGAGCCTCGTCTTGCGTTACGCGCAGAGCATCCAGAGGGGCGTCGTGCGTGGTCATGGACCGGTACATTTGAAGAGCTTGGTGGTGCGTGGCTGACTTGGCAGGGGGATGCCCCGTCCTCCGGGGATTTGGTGTTTCTCTCAGGTCCCAACGTCGATTTGATCGACGTGGTTCTGGTTTCCGGCCGGCAGCTTCACGGGCCGCGCGGCCTTCGGCGCAGCGCGGGGAGCATGAACCCGGTCACGCGGCAGTTGCTCTACCGGATTCTCGACCGCGACTGGGCGGGGCTCGAGCGTGACCTGACGCAGAAGAACCTCGACAAACGCTTCTTTCAGCAGCTCAAGAGACTCCAGAGCGAAATCCAGCAGCATGCAACTGCCGCGGTGGGCGCAAAACGAGCGTTTGAGATCTCGGTCGTCTTCGTGGGTCGAATGATGTTCTTGAGGTTCCTTGCGCAAAAGGGCTGGCTTCCGGGTCGAGTCGAAGGAATGCTCGAGCAGTGGAATATCCTGAACGCGCGCTTCTATCGCGAATACATCCGTCCCTTGTGGTTCGACGTGCTCAATACTCCAGTTGATGCGCGGTCAGCGGCGATCCGACAGCGCTTTCCTGACTTTCCTTATCTGAACGGCGGCTTGTTCCAGGAAATCGAAGGCGAAGAGAAGCTGGATCTCCCGTCGACGTTGTTCGACCCGCAAGACCGCGGGTCATTCCTATCTCTTTTCCAGGAGTTCGAGTTCTCGCTGAACGAGCATGGCGGATCAGACGAGACGTTGCGGGTCGACCCGAGTCTGTTCGGTCGGGTGCTCGAAAGCTTCAACTCGGACGTCGAAAAGAAGAAGGACGGCATTCACTACACGCCAAAGAAGATTGCTTTGGCGCTGGCTCAGGAGGGAATTCTCGCTCGTCTCGCGGTCCTCACGAAGGTGGACCGCCTGGCCTTGGACCAACTGGCCGACGCGAGGTATGACGCGGTATCGCCGGAGCAGGCCGAGCGAATCAGAGCGGCAGTTGAGAAGCTTCGAATCGTTGACCCCGCCGTTGGGTCGGGTGTGCTCTTGTGGGCGGCATTGGATGTGTTGCTGAACATCCATAGTGTCTGCGATGGCATTGCCGGTGGTCGATCGGGCTACGAGCCCGGCAGTCGCACGTGGGGCCGGTGGAGCCGCCATTTCGTCACGCATTGCCTTTTCGGCGTCGACATCTCGTCCGAGGGTGTTGCGCTGACGCGGTTGCGCCTCTGGTTGGCGGTGGCGTTGACTGAAGATGCGGCTCGAGCGTTGCCTGACCTGCAGTTGAACATCGTCGTCGGCGATAGTCTGGGGGCACCGCGTGAATGGGTTGCGAAGCGGGGGGCAGGCGAGTCCGCAGCGGTACCTGGTCGCGACATGCCAGCCGTAAAGAGCGCGCGTGCGCGCGTGAAACCTGTACAGGCAACAGGGAAGGCGAAGACGGGCAAGAGGCCCGGGACCGATCGTCAGTTCCACCTCGGTCTGGAAAGCATTGACCAAATGCAGAACAATCTGGTCGCCCTGTTGCGCGACTATGAGCAGGTCGAAGACGTCGACGTACTACGTCAGCGCGAACTGCGCGCCATGGTGGAACGAGCCCGCCAAGACCTGGCAGGCGACGACGGTCGCCCGGCCGACTTCAGCTGGGACCTTTTCTTTCCACAAGTCTTCGATGCCCAAAAGAAGGGCGGATTTGACGTGGTGATTGCCAATCCGCCGTACATTCGGGTCCAGAATATCGCCGAGGAGACAAAGGCCCGCTGGCTTAGCATTTCGAACCGCAACGCGGATCTAAGCTTCGCCTTCATCGAGCTGGCGTTGCGTCGACTCGCGGCGCCCGACCGTGGCCAGGTTGCCTACATCCAACCCAATTTTCGACACCATGACGCTGGAGCGACGATTCGGCAGATGTTGATGGGGCAGC
>CAJBHN010000909.1 GCA_903952805.1 uncultured Myxococcales bacterium
CCGACACGTTTCTCGAGGTCGTCATTGCCCCGGGCTTCAGCGACGAAGCCCGCACCATCCTCGCGAAGAAGGCGCAGTTGCGCCTGCTGGCCGTGCCTGGCCTCGTCACCCTGTCGCTGCCGCACCACGCCACCCGCAGCATTCCCGGCGGCATGCTGGTGCAGCAGCATGACGGTGTGCCACGTGCCGTCCGCGAAGGGGTCGTCGTCAGCAAGAGGGCGCCCACCGACGAGGAATGGACCGCTCTCGACCTCGCCTGGCGTCTGTGTTCACCAGTGAAATCCAACGCCATCACCCTGGTGCGCCTGGACGATGGCGTCGCCCACCTCGTCGGCGCCGGCGGCGGCCAGACCAGCCGCGTCGACAGCGCCCGCATTGCGGTGGCCAAGGCCCTCGAGCACGGCCACGTCGTCAAGGGCTCGGCCGCCGGCTCCGACGCGTTCTTCCCCTTCGCCGATGGCTTGCTGGTCTTGGCCGACGCAGGCGTCACCGCCGTCGCCCAACCCGGTGGCAGCAAGCGCGACGACGCCGTCATCGCCGCCGCCGACGCCCGCGACATGGCGATGGTCATGATGGGCGAGCGCCACTTCCGCCATTGAGCGCTGCGCCCTGGTCGAGGGATCGGTGGCGCTTTTCGAGAGACGTCGTCGGCATCAGGCTCGACTCGACAGACTGCGTAGCCGACGACGCACATGGTCCTCGTCGCATCCCGATCACGTTGACGCATCGCGCGATGTTCCATGACGCAGTCCGTCGTCGACGGGTGTTGGCGCCAACGAAAGTGTGCGTGGTAGTTGCTCGGGCATGAATGCGTTTGAAGCAACCAACCTCTACTTTGGCCGCGCGGCGTCCATCATGCAGTTGTCGTCGTCGATCGTACGGCTGTTTGAGACGCCTCAGCGCGAGGTCAAAGTCGGCCTCACCATCGAGATGGACAACGGCGACATCCGCACCTTTCAAGGGTACCGGGTCCAGCACGACAACAGTCGCGGCCCATGGAAGGGAGGCCTGCGCTACCACCCCCACGTCGACCCCGACGAGGTGAAGGCGCTGGCGTCGTTGATGACGTGGAAGACCGCCGTCATCGATGTCCCCTTTGGTGGCGCCAAGGGCGGCATCACCGTCGATCCCAAAGACCTGTCACACGCCGAGCAAGAGCGCCTGACGCGCGTGTTCGTCGACAAGATCCACGACATCATCGGCCCCCAGCGCGACATCCCTGCCCCCGACGTCAACACCGGTCCCCAGCACATGGCGTGGATCTACGACCAGTACTCAAAGATTCATGGCCACACCCCCGGCATCGTCACCGGCAAACCGGTCGACCTCTACGGCTCTCTCGGTCGTGAGGCCGCCACCGGTCGCGGCGTCGCCATCGCCACGCGCCAGGCCCTGCTGGCCATGAACAAGGACATCGTCGGCGCGACCGTCGCCATCCAGGGCTTCGGCAACGTCGGCACCTGGAGCGCCTCGATCCTCGCCTCCATGGGCGCCCGCATCGTCGCCATCGGTGATGCCAGCGGCGCCGTCCGCAACAGCGACGGCATCGACGTCGAGCGCGCGATCGCGTGGACCAAAAAACACGGCGGCATTCACGGCTTCGACGGAGGCCACAGCCTCAAAGATGCCACCGCGGTGCTCTTTGAAGACGTCGACGTTCTGGTGCCCGCGGCCCTCGGCGGCGTCATCACCCGCGACAACGCCAGAGACATCCGCGCCCCCTTCGTCGTCGAAGGCGCCAACGCCCCCACGACCCCAGAAGCCGACGCCATTCTCCACGAGAAGGGCACCGTCATCGTCCCCGACATCTACGCCAACGCCGGTGGCGTGACCGTGTCGTCTTTCGAGTGGGTGCAGACCCTGCAGAACTTCACGTGGACTGAAGAAGAGGTGAACGAGAAACTTGAACGCCGCATGATCAAGGCCTTCGACACCATCTGGCGCGTGGCCACTGACAAGAAGGTGTCCCTGCGCACCGCCGCGTTCATCGTGGCCATTGGCCGCGTGGGCAAAGCCCGCGTGTTGCGCGGACTGTCCTGAGCCATCGAACACAGGCCAAACACCTGATTCGTAACAGCAATCAAGCCGTACCGTCGTC
>CAJBHN010000910.1 GCA_903952805.1 uncultured Myxococcales bacterium
CGACCTCACCCCCGTGGGGCAGCCATGACCGGTGCCGTCACCGGCAGCCGCACCGTGAAGCGGGCCCCACCAAGCGCGCTCGTGCTGGCCTCAATACTGCCCTGGTGCTCAACGATGATCCGGTGCGACAACGCCAGGCCCAGCCCCGTGCCCCGCGAACCCTTGGTGGTCACATAGGGCGTAAACAATCGATCGACGACGTCGGCGGCGATGCCCGGGCCGGCATCGTCGACGGTGATGACCATGACGTCGGCGCCGTCGCTGCCGTCGGCGCCGTCGCTGCCGTCGACGTGGTCAACGCGGGCGCCGACCGCCAGCCGCCGATGTTCCACCGGCGTGCCCTCCATCGCTTCGACCGCGTTTTTGACGAGGTTGGTCAGCACCGTCAGCAGCTGCGTGCGGTCGGCCTGCAGCGGCGGCAGCCCCGCCTCAAGGCTGCGCTCGACGGGAATGCCCGACGCATACAGCGCCAGCGCGTGGTCGAAGAGCTCGTCGACCGGCAAGGGCTCGGGGCGCTTCTCGGGCAGGCGGGCGAAGCGGGCGAAGGCGTCGGCCAGCTCCTTCAAGCGCATGACCTCCTCGACGACGGCCGAGGCCTGCTCCTGCAAGATGGCGTCGAAGTCGGCGCGGCCCAACTGCCGGGCCCGGCGAATGACGTCCATCGCCGACAAGATGGGCGTCAGCGGGTTTTTCAATTCGTGGGCCAGGCCCCGGGCAATCTCTTGCCAGGCGGCCACGCGCTCGGCCTGCAGCAGCCGTCGCTGTCCACCCTCGAGGTCCCGGGCCATCAGGTTGAAGGCGTCGACCAGGGCCTGCACCTCGCCACCGGTGTGGGGGTCGGCCACGCGCGCCGACAGGTCGCCGCGGGCCACGCGGGCGGCAGCGTCGGCGAGGTCCTCGATGGGCCGCACCACCCGGCGCGCCACCAGGCTGCCCAGGATGACGGCAAAGATGACGCTCAAAATCCCCACCAGCACCGCCCGACCGATGATGCCGCTGCGCACCCGCTCGATGCCCGAACGGTCGAGGCCGACGTACAACGACAGGCCACCGACATCGATGACGTCGAGCCGCAGGCGATCGACCAAGACCCGGTCGGTCGGCGAGAATTCGCGGCCAGGCAGCAGCGTCTTGTCCCTGGCCATCAAGCAATCGCTGGTCGGCGCGGGTCCGCGCCCCGCCACGCTCGGATACGGCACCGACGATGCGCCCGACGATGCGCCCGACGATGCGCCCGACGATGCGCCCGACGATGCGCCCGACGATGCGGTGCACAGGGCCAGCACGTCGGCGCCCGTGCGGGTCCGCAGGCGCTCCAGGGCCGGGGCGTCGAGGAAGCGGCCGGCCACCACGACGATCTCCCGGCCCGAGGCCCGCATGGTCACCCAGCGCTCCAACGCGGGCGCCGACCCGGCGGGCGTGGCTTCGTCGACGACGCGGGGCAGGCGGCCAGGGTCGCTGGCGTAGGCGCTGATCAAGGGGTCGAGGGCACCAAAGCTCGCGGGCCAATGGCCCGAGGTCAGGATGGTGCCATCCTTGAGCAGCACCTTGAGCACCTCGAGGCGGCCGCTGACGAGCCGGGCCTGGGCGCCCAGAAAGCGGGTCTCGACCCGTCCCGAGCCCAGCAAGCGGGCCACGCCCGCGCGTGGGTCGGCGGCGACGACGAGCTCTTCGTCCAGCGCGGTGGCGGTGGCCTCGAGGTCGGTGCGGATGGCGCCGGTGATGCGGGTGGCCTGGGCCTGCAGGTCCCGCTCCAGGCGGGCAGAGACCTCGACGAGGTGGGCCACCGTCCCCGACGCCACCGCCACCGCCACCGACGTCAACAACGCCAGCGACAAGCGCCAGCGCAGCGTCAACAGCACTGGAAAGCGGGCCAGCACCGGACGCAGCGCCGACGCCTCCGACGGCTCCGATGACGTCCGTGCGGCCGGGGGATCGGGCGCATCGCTCATCGACCACCCCCCCACCAGGCGCCATCCAGCATCGGGATGCCGTCGCCGCGCAACACCACGCCGCGCAGGTCGGGATCGACGGTGATGGCCCTCTCGACAACGATGAGGGGAACGACCAGCCGGCTGTCCAGCAGGGCCCGCTCCAGCGCCAGCGCCGCCGCCAGCCGACCCGTCGCCTCCCGCCCCAGCAGGCGGGGATCCTCCAGGGCCCGCTGCACCCCACCGTCGGTCACCAGAGCCTCGCGCTCGCCCACGAAGCTCAGCAGGCTCAAGGCTGCGTCCCGGGAGGGCGGATGCCACCTGACCAACTCCCCTCCCTCATCGGCGCTCTGGTTGCGTCTGGTCTCCAACAGGATGCCCTTGCCCCGCAGCAAGACCGCCAATCTCTCGGCCACGGCGTCGCTCAAGGAATCCCCCACTTCCACCCACATGGGGAGGCGGGGCGCGTTGCGGGGGATCGGGGTCAGGGCCAGCGGCACGCTGGCGACGCTGGTGGAGGGTGGCAGGGGGCGGGCCGGGGCCACGCCCGGGGGAAGCAAGGCCTCGGTGGGCCCACCTCGCCCGGCGGCCCAGGCCGCCGCCAGCAGGTCCGCCCGCAGGGCCTGGCGAAACGCCGCCACGCCGGTGTCGGGCTCCCTCAGACCAAAGGGGTCGGCGGTGGCCGTTTCAGGCTGCTGAACCATGACGATGACGTCGGGCCACGGCGACAGCAGGGTGGCGCCGCCCGCGGCGAGGTCGGCGCCGCCGGGGGCGACCACGACGTCGGCGCGTTCCTGGCCCGTCAGGGGGCCTCGCAGCTCGATGCCCGCCAGCAGCGGCGGTGCTTCAAAGCTGCCCGAGCGCCACGCGAGTCGGCCCGGACCCTGGGCTGTGTAGGGGCCGGTGGGCGCGCCCAGCGCGGGGCGCAGCGGGCACCAGGCCAGCAGCTCGGGCAGGGCGCCCACGGGCTGGTTGAAGCGCACCAGCACCTCGTCGGGGCTGGCGACGGTGGCGGTGACCACGACCCCGGCCGCCCGCAGCGCCGCCGCCGGGTGGCGCCGTTCACCCCGGCCCTCGAGGCAGCGGGCGATGGCGAAGGCGACGTCGGCGGCGGGGGCCCGGGTCTTGAGGCGCCAGCGCCGGTCGGCGTCTTCGGCCATCAGCGAGACCAGCACCGACGACGCATGCTCGGGGGCTCCCCGCACGACGGGCTCGTCGCCGGTGCGTGGCACCAACAGGGGGGCGAAGACGTGGGCCTCGACGACGGCGGGGATCAGGTCTTGGGGCATGGCCACCACGACGCTGCCGCCGGGGCCGGGGGCCCGCCGGGCGAGTGCGACGCCCTGGTTCGGGCCGACCCCGACGACGACGACGACGACCACCAGCGCCATCAAGCGGACCAGGTGTTTGCTGGTCATGGGGCGTGCTCCAGACGCCACAGCATGGTCTCGCCGTTGCTGAGCTCCTCGACAATGACGACGTCAAGGCGGCTGTCGTAGTCCAGCGAGCCGGCCGCCAACGCCACCACCGAGCCGCCTCCCAGGGGGCTTTTGAGCAGCACCGTGCTGCTGTCTTGGTTCGGCGACAGCCGGCGCACCACCAGCTGGTCGGCCTCCCCGGGCGATGACGACGACGTCGTCACCAGTTCGCTTTCGCCGTCGCCGTCGACGTCGACGGCCAGCAGGCGGTCGCCGACCCGTTCGGGAGCGAGGACGTCAGTGGCGCCCGACTGGTTGCGCAGCGCGAGGGTGCCGTCGTCGCTGATGAAGACCCAGGCGTCGCCGGGGAGGCGGGCCAGGTCGCGGATCCGGTTGGGCAGTCCGCTGACGACGACGTCGATACCCCCGGGCGTGACCAGGGGCAGGCTCAGGCCCGGGGCGCCATAGCGCCAATGCAGGGCGTGGGGGCCGTCTTTGCCCACGACGCCGCGCAGCGGAACCCGTTCGCCGGGGGCTTCCACGACACGCCCGCTGGTGGCCTCGACGAAGACGCTGTGCCCCGCCGACGTCGCCGCCCACAGCAGGGGCCCGGTCTCGGGCGTGCCAAGGGCGACCAGCCAGCCCAGCTCCACCCGTGGCCAGCGCCTGGCGGGCAGGGGGTAGGGGCCACCGACCAGGGCGATGCCGCCGTCATCGCTGCGATACAGGCTGACCCCGCACATCGACAGCACCGCCACTTCGTCGGCGTGGGCGGGGTCGCGGTCGAGGTCGATCAGCGTCACGTCCAACACCGGGCAGGCGTGGCCCGAGATGGGCGACGGCAACGACGCCACTCGCTCCAGCACAAAGCGCCCCGAGGACTGGCGGGACACGGCCCCCAGCGCCACCGCCAACTCCCGGTCGATGTGCCGTTTCAACACGATGGTGCTGGGGCCCAACAAGCCCGGTCCGTTCACCAAGACCACCGCCCAGATATGCCCCTGCTCCTCCGACAGCGCCACCGTCGCCGTCAGCGGACCAGCGTCACCCCCTGACAGGGGACCGTCGCTGCTTTTGACGGCGCGTCGGACCCGGGGCAGCAGGGCCGCCCGCACCTTGGTGGCGTCGAGGCCCCGGATGTCGTCGAAGACGACCTTGACGGCCCCGGCGATGCCCTCGACCAGGGCTCTGTCCTGCATGGCCGCCACCATCTCGTCGGCGAAGCCCTGCACCGAGCCGACCGTGGTCGAGGCCACAGGCGTCGCCGACGCCGACGACGCCGCCGCCGCCGCCGCCGACGCCTGTGACGTCGTCGGCGCGGTGGAGAGCATCATTGCCGCCATCAGCAGACCCAGGGCCATCAGATGCCTTTCCGATCATCGCCGTCGGGGCTGCAACCAGCGGCGGCGGCCCGATGTTCCACGGGTTCCACGGGTTCCACGGGTTCCACGGGTTCCACGGGTTCCACGGGCCGGTGGGTCGGCATGGTCATCGCCCAACAAGACGCCCTCACCGTCACGGCAGGCGCAGCCAGCGCCGGGTGTTGTCGACGTAGACCTTCTGCAAGATGGCCGGGGGTAGGGCGAGGCCCTGGAAGCGCCCTTCGCCGTCGCGCCCCTTCTGGAAATACCGGCTGTAGCCCGCGGCCAGCTCGGTGCTGAACACGTCTTTTTCGAGGTGGTCGCGGGTGGCCCAGATGACCTTGTGGTACCAGCCCGGCGTTTTTTCCGCGTTGCCGGTGATGACGCTGTCGGTGCCCCACAGGATCTGGTTTTGGTGGGCCTCAAAGAAGGCCCGAAACGCCTCTCGATGGGGCTCGATGGCGGCCATGCCGTCCAGCAGGATCTCGCGGGTTCCCAGGCTCGTGTCGACGTAGATCCCCGGGTACTTCTGCAACAGCGCCGTCAGCCGGGCCATGGCCGGGCCGTTGGCGCGCCAAAAGACCACGCCGAAGTGCGGCACCATGACGTTGAGCTTGGGGTATTTGGCCATCACCGCCTCGAAGTCGTCCATGAACTTCGCCAGGTTGATGTGCCAGTTCACCGGCAACCCGGTCTGCTCCAGGTACTGCAGCACCGGCTCCATGTCTTTGGGCAGCAAGGGGCCATCGTAGAAGTTGCTGTGGCCCGAGTAGATCTTCAGGCCCCTGGCGCCCATGGCGACGTGTTCCTGCAGATGCTCGAGCTTCTGTGGGTCCTTGGGATCGATGGTGGCAAACGGGATGATTTCGTCGGGGTAGGCGCGCTGGGCCTCGAGCAGCGCCTTGAAATTCTGCGACATGCTTGGCTCGCCCTTGTCCCCCTTGCCCATGATGGTGAACTCGGGGCTCGCCACCAGCACCGTGCTGGCGATGCCGGCTGTGCGCGCGGCAGGCAGGTAGCGCTCCAGGTCCTTGAGGCTGGCGGCGTGCTCGTGGGCGTTGATGATGCCCTGGTAGGCGTCGGGTCGCTGCCCCTCGGCGATCTGCCGCCGGAGGGCGGCATTGTCGGCCTCCAGGGCCCGCAACACCCGCTCGGTGGCGATGGGCAACGGCGCTGCCTTCTTCGCCGGCTGACCGTCGCCACCATCGCTGACAGCGGCCACGCCCCCGGGCGGGGCCGCGCACGACGACGACAGCACCGACACCGTCAGCACCGACACCGTCAGCACC
>CAJBHN010000911.1 GCA_903952805.1 uncultured Myxococcales bacterium
CGTCTCGGGCTTCTTGACCTCGCCATGGGACCAGTCGCGCACCTTCTCGGGGCTGGCGAGCTGGATGCGGATCGCGTTGAAGCTGAGCGGATCCTTGGGCTTCTCGAAGAAGTTGAAGATGTCCTTCATGGCTGGCCTCGCGGAGAAATCGAATCAAAACAAGAAGATGGGGAGCGAAGACGACAAGCTCTGACTGTCTTTGACTGGTGCCAAAGAAACACCCCGCAGCCGACCTGGTCGGCGGCGGGGCGGACAGCGCTCAGTAGTAGAGCGGGTCCTGGTCTTCGAGGAGCTGCACGTCGAGCGCAAGGCTCTGAAGCTCCTTGATGAGCACGTTGAACGACTCCGGGATACCCGACTCGAGGACGTGCTCGCCCTTGACGATGGCTTCGTACATGCGTGTGCGGCCGACGACGTCGTCTGACTTGACGGTGAGGAATTCCTGCAACGCGTAGGCCGCGCCGTAGGCTTCCATCGCCCAGACTTCCATTTCGCCGAGTCGCTGACCACCGAACTGCGCCTTGCCGCCCAGCGGCTGCTGGGTGACGAGCGAGTAGGGTCCGATGCTCCGGGCGTGGATTTTGTCGTCCACGAGGTGGTGCAACTTGAGCATGTACAGCGTGCCGACCGTGACGTCATGGTCGAAGGGCTCACCGGTGCGACCGTCGAACAGAATGGACTGACCGCTGCGGTCACGACCACCGAGTTCGAGGAGGTCCCGAATCTCGGGCTCCTTGGCGCCGTCGAAGACGGGGGTTGCCATGTGGACGCCCTTCTTCAGCTTTCGCACCAGACGGGCGAGGTCGACATCCGAGAGGCTCTTGATGAGCGCCTTGTGATTGCCCTCGTGCAACGCCTTGTCGAGCACTTCCTTGATGGCGTCGCCGCCAACCTTGGTGTCGAGCATGTGGTTGATGCGCTCGCCGATGCCCTTGGCCGCCCACCCGAGGTGGGTCTCCAAAATCTGACCGACGTTCATGCGCGAAGGCACGCCCAGCGGGTTCAGGCAGATGTCGACGGGGGTGCCGTCGGCCAGGTAGGGCATGTCCTCCTGGGGGAGCACACGCGAAACCACGCCCTTATTGCCGTGGCGGCCGGCCATCTTGTCACCGGGCTGCAGCTTTCGCTTCACCGCAATGTAGACCTTGACCATCTTGATGACGCCAGGAGCCAAGCCGTCGTCGCCCTTCTTCAGGCGCTCAATCTTCTCCGAGAAGGCCGTGCGGACCATCTCGGTCTGGTCCGACATCGTCTTGACGATGCGGCGAACGCGGTCAAGGAGCGCCTCGTCGGAGATCGGGATCGTGCCGTAGTACTTCCAGTCGACGCTCTCGAGCATGGGGTAGTCGAGGGTGTCGCCCTTCTTCAAGAGCACCTTGCCCTTGTCGTCCACCAGCTTGTTGGTTGTGACCTGGCCATTGAGCAGTGACTTGACCCGCTCCAAGGCAGAGTTGCGAATAATGCGGACCTCGTCGTTCTGGTCCTTCAACAGGCGCGCTTCGTCCTCGTCTTCGATGGACTGGGCACGGGTGTCCTTGTCGATGCCCTTGCGGGTGAAGACCTTGGCGTCGATGACCGTACCGTAGGTGCCGGGGGGCATCCGCAGGGAGGTGTCACGAACGTCGCCGGCCTTCTCGCCGAAGATGGCTCGCAGGAGCTTCTCCTCGGGGGAGAGCTGGGTCTCGCCCTTGGGGGTGATCTTGCCGACCAGGATGTCGCCAGCCTTGACGTCGGCGCCAACGCGGATGATGCCGGCCTCGTCGAGATCCTTGAGGGCTTCTTCGCCAGCGTTGGGAATGTCGCGGGTGATTTCCTCGGGACCAAGCTTGGTGTCGCGGGCGACGGCCTCGTATTCCTCGATGTGCACCGAGGTGAAGAGGTCTTCCTTGAGGATGCGCTCGCTCAGCAAGATCGAGTCTTCGAAGTTGTAACCCTGCCACGGCATGAACGCGACGGTCACGTTGCGGCCGAGGGCCAAATCACCACACTCCGTCGACGGACCGTCGGCGATGACATCGCCTGGTTCGACCACGTCGCCAACCTGCACGATGGGCTTCTGCGTGAAGCACGTCGACTGGTTGGAGCGCATCCATTTGTTCAGCTTGTAGATGTCGACCTGGCTGCCGGCGTCGTCGACGCTGGCCTGGTGCACACGGACAACCACACGGGTGGCATCGACGTAGTCGATGACGCCAGCGCGCTTGGCAATCGTGCAGAC